>JAKLHX010000191.1 GCA_022709925.1 Candidatus Margulisiibacteriota bacterium | reverse complement strand
CCGGTCATTCCGCTGCTCAAGTCTATGGCTTCCGCGGTAAGCGCATGGGTCGCGGTGGTCTTTACATAAAGGGACGGCGGTAGGGAGCTTATTGTCGTGACGCCGTTCTCGTTGATGGTTAACAGGTCGATAGGATCATTCCCTGCTTCATTCAAGATACTTAATTGTCCTCCCGCAGTATCTATGGACAGTTGCACATCAGTTCCTGCAACTTTTGTAATCTGGCCAGATGCTAAGATCGAGAAATAATCCGAGAAGATAGCTGTAGCTCCGGGAATCGGACTTGCTGAAGATGTTTGAAGTAATCCGCCCCAATGTCCGCTGGAATGCATTAAAAATCCGTTTGCTACCGGTAATGGGAAGCTTTCGCTGTCGTCACCGGTCCCCTCATTGCTTAACGTTATAGTGTAAGAGGCTCCGTTCAGCGTGCCGCTTTTAACGATCTGGTCAGCCAGCTTTGGGCCGGTTATGCTGGCATCGGCGATAGTTTCTGTTGTTACGGACGCCGCGGCTATTTCCGCGGTGACTATCTTTCCGAACGCCGGGTTCATTCCGGTCCCTTTTAATACCGTGCCTAACGGTCCTGAAAGAGTGGACATAAGGCCGCTTGGTCCGGGATAGACGACGCCGTAGTAATTATATGTAGTTACGCCCGTGCCGCCTTTGCTTAATGGCAGGACAAAATTAGTTGCCATTTTATCAGCCGTTATTACTCCGTCCCTTATGGCGACAGATCCAAGGTGGTTCATAGAAACATCTCCGCTTATCAGTCTCAATGAGTAGTTGTCCAGCCCGTCCCCGACAAGTATCTCTCCGCTGCCCGGATATTCAGCGGTTCCTGTACCTCCGTATTGTATTCCCAGCGTCCCTGTCATGCCGCTGCTTAAGTTTATTGCTTCCGCTGTGAGAGCCTGGCTTGCAGTGGTCTTTACATAAAGGGACGGAGGAAGGGATTTGACGGTCGTAACACCATTCTCATCAACGGTTAACAGGTCGATAGTCTCATCCCCGATTTCATTTATGATTCTTAATTGTCCTCCCGCAGTATCTATTGCCAGTTGCACATCAAGTCCCGTAACTTTTGTAGTCTGGCCAGATCCTAAGATCGAGAAATAATCCGAGAAGATACCGATCGCTCCAGGGACCAGACTTGATGAAGATAATTGGAATAATCCTCCCCAATGTCCGCCGGAATTCATAAGAAACCCGTTCGATACGGGCAGAGGGAACAATCCGGGATCCCCGGTTCCCTCATTGCTTAACGTTATAGTGTAAGCGGCTCCGTTCAGTGTGCCGCTTTTAACGATCTGGTCCGCCAGCTTTGGGCCGGTTATGCTGGCATCGGCTATCTCATCGGTTGTCACGGCGTTCGCGGCTATGGCTCCGGAAGTCACCGAATCCGTGGCCATGTAAGCGGCA
>JAKLHX010000190.1 GCA_022709925.1 Candidatus Margulisiibacteriota bacterium | reverse complement strand
TAAGATTTACAACCTTGAGGTAGCTGAGATACCGACACACCAGAAGATGATAAGGATCGACTATCCGGACGTAATATATAAAACAAAGAAAGAGAAATTCACCGCGATAGCCAACGAGATAGCGGAGCTCAACAAGACCGGGCGTCCTGCGCTTGTCGGCACTATTTCCATAGAAAATTCAGAGCTGCTTTCCACGATACTCAAAAGGCGCGGCATCGCGCACCATGTCCTAAACGCCAAACATCACGAAAAAGAGGCCGAGATAGTGGCAAAAGCCGGTCAGGGGAAAGCCGTGACGATAGCGACGAACATGGCCGGAAGAGGGACCGACATAGTCCTTGGCGAAGGCGTTGTGGGACTTGGGGGCCTGCATATAATAGGGTCCGAGAGGCACGAGAGCAGGCGTATCGACAATCAGTTGAGAGGCCGCTCCGGTCGTCAGGGAGATCCGGGTTCTTCCAGGTTCTATGTGTCGCTTGAAGATGACCTGATGAGGCTCTTCGGGTCGGACAGGATAAAAGGCATGATGGAGCGCCTGGGCATGGAAGAGGGCACTCCTATAGAGCACGGTCTGATATCAAGGGCCCTTGAGAACGCCCAAAGGAAAGTGGAGCAACACCATTTCTCGATGAGGAAGCAGATCCTTGAGTACGATGATGTTATGAACAAACAACGGGAAGCCATATACGGCCTCCGGCGCAGGATACTTGAAGGGACACAGTTGACCGATAAGATATTCGAAATGATCGATCAGATGGCGGATGAGATGATCAATTTGTATGTCCCGGAGAAGACAAGGCCAGCGGAATGGGATATTGAAGGGCTCTCTAAAGATATAACGGAATTATGTCCCATCCCAAAGAGCATGATCGATCTTCAAGGATTGAATTCAAGGGAAGACGTAAAACAAAAAATATCCGATATATTAAAAGGCGCATATGATGAAAAACGCCGCCAAATGGGCGATGCAAATATGGACGAGCTTCAGAAATACATCATGCTCAAAGTCATAGACGACAGCTGGATAGACCAGTTGCACAATATGGACGCTTTAAGGGAGGGGATCGGCCTTCGGGCGTGGGGACAGAGGGACCCTCTCATCGAATATAAGATGGAAGCGTTCGATATGTTCCAGGATATGATGTCAGGTGCAAGACGGGAAATATTCAACCTTCTGTTCAAGATGCAGCTTGTGCATGAAGCGGAACCGGTCATGAAAAAAGCGCACAACATAACCTACGGGGCTCCTTCTCAAGAGGATTCAAAGCCACAGCCGATAGTTTCTGCAGGGAAGATCGGAAGGAACGACCCGTGTCCGTGCGGCAGCGGCAAAAAATATAAAAAATGCTGCGGCAAAAACGCCTGACAAATCGCGGCCTTGCTGCGGCCTTTTACACCGAAAACATGGACATTTACGCGCCTGTGACGGAAAGCGCTTGCTTTTAGGAAATTAATTTGTATATTGAAAATAGAGGCCTGTGCGATTACTATTCGCAAATTCGGAGATATGATGAACAGACGTCTGCTCGAGATAATTGCATACGCGATGAAAG
>JAKLHX010000019.1 GCA_022709925.1 Candidatus Margulisiibacteriota bacterium | reverse complement strand
CCGTAATGTCGTGGAGTGGGGGTCATTAGGCAGATTCGATATCATCGTATTTAAATATCCCAAAGACCCGTTAGGCACCCGAAGGGATTTTATAAAGAGAATAATAGGTCTTCCTGGAGAAGAGGTCGAGATCAAGAAAGGGACCGTATATATAGATAATCAGCCGCTTATCGAAGAACATTCCATGTTCAGGGACAACTTTAACATGAAAAAAATAAGAGTGCCGAATAAGCACTACTTTGTAATGGGAGATAACAGGCCCAACAGTGCGGACAGCAGATATTGGGGTTTTGTACCTAAAGACAATGTGATAGGCATGGCCCTTCTCAGGATATGGCCTTTCACCAAGTTTGGATTTATCCCGGAAAAATAAGTGGTAAGCTTTTCGATCGAGAATGACCTCAAGAAAAAAGGTTTTGCCTTGGTCGCCGGTGTGGACGAAGCCGGCAGGGGCCCTCTGGCCGGTCCAGTATTTGCCGCCGCAGTGATACTTCCATCAACACTAAAGATAAAAGACCTCGAAGACTCGAAAAAGCTTTCGGCTAAAAAACGGGATATGATATTTCCACAAATAATGGATGGGGCTTTATCCGTGGGAGTGGGAGTTATCGACGAGAAGCGTATCGATGAGATGAACATACTCCAAGCCACTTTTGCGGCTATGAGGGCTGCAATAAGCGGACTGGAGACCATGCCAAACTATATCCTGGTCGACGGCAATAAAAAAATACCTGGTATGGACCTGCCTCAGCGAGCTATCGTAGGCGGGGACGGTAAATGTTCCTGCATTGCGGCGGCTTCGGTGGTCGCAAAAGTATTGAGGGACAGATATATGCGGGACCTTCATCAAAAATTCCCGAATTACGGGTTTGACCGTCATAAAGGATACGGTACAAAAGCACATTTTGAGGCGATAAAGGCATACGGGCCTTCATCTGTGCACAGATCGACTTTCCTCCAAAAAACTTTTAAAAAAGTATCTTGAACTATTATTTCTTTGGTGTTACTATGTTTACACCATGGACAAGAATATTCAGCTTAACAACACTGCCAAAGCCGATCACGTCCCTTATTTTTCAATGACCGGCGGGATAATGTCCTCTATAGAAGAGTCGTTGAAAAGAGGGGAAAAGATAGAGTTCGTTTCGTTCACGCAGTGGCAGAAAAAACACAGCCTTAATATTAAAGCCAACAAAAAAGAGTTCTATCCTCTCGGGCGCTACGACGATAAATAAGTTTTTTCGTAATAAGGCCGCATCTTAAAATCAACACCTATCTTATCTGCTATGTCCTTGCATTTTTGCATATCCACTCCCGGTAGATCCACCGCGGTAAGAGAAACTGATGGGACATGTTTTTTTGCTTCTTCGGCGAACTTTACTATCGCTTTAAACGCTTTTTCTTCGAATACCGGACGGCAAAGCTTTTGATATGACGGCGCATCAGGGGAGTTCAGGCTTATGCGTATTTCATCGACCAAACCTTCCAGCAGCGGAGTGATGTCCCTTCCGTGGAAAAGGCTTGCCTGCCCGTCGGTATCTATGCGGACCGACGCCCCTTTTGCCTTAAGTGCTTTTGATACATCGATCACCGTTTGAAGCCTTATAAGAGGTTCTCCGTAACCGCAAAATACGATCTGCTTATATGCCGAGATATCTCCAATTGCGTTGAGAATGTTCTCGACAGAAGGCTCTTTGTCTATCCAAAGAGAGTATTTGTCCTCAAAGTTCCTGTTCTTGTATTTTATGCAGAACGTGCAGGAGTTGTTGCACCTGTTCGTGATGTTCAGATAAAGAGAGCCGTTCAGCTCATACGCGTAAGTGTCCATGGCTTGATTATATCATGAGGGTTTTAGTCGGCCTTGACGTCCAGGATCGAATTTAAAAGCTTGACCACATCAGGCTGGGTTATCCTTTTCATGTCGACGCGCTGTATCATCAGCCTGTTCATGAACATACCTAGAGTTTCAGGGTCTTTTACCAGCAGCTTTTTGAAATCGAGGAACATCGCTTTTCTCATTTGAGAAAGTTCCGGCCATCTTGCGCGGAGCACCTCGTAATGGTGGGCATATTTTTGTATTACTACTACGTTCTGGAAAGTTTCAAAATCCACTCCATAGATCTTTTCCATGTCTATATTAAGCTTGTTACCGGTCCTTCTTGCTATGCCGTAGTCGATCAATATATCCTCTTCTGTTCTTGTCAGAGGGCCTTTGTTCTTAAGTATCTTTTCGGCTATAACGGCGTCTTTCGGCATGAAAGAGGATTCTTTACTGGACAGAGGCATATCAAAATACAGCTTATATCTTCCTGTTTCTGCCGGAGTGATAAGATAGTTTCCTTCCGGACTGGATACGAAGTTGTAGCATTCCCTGTAAAGATCAAAGTTCTGGGATGTGTTTACGCACTCGTCGAAAGAGTCCTTGGGGGCGGAAAGTATCTTTATCAGGTCATTCACAAGCTGTCTTTGTTCCATCATGAGGTCGCCGGATGTGTGGATGAGTTCCGGGGATGGGGTCCTTTTGTTCTTTGATGTTATTATGCTGTATTTGCCGAACTCATGGCTTCCCCATCTGGCTTGTATGAGCTCGTTCTTATCGTTCATCACCAGGTCATAATATTGGAAGTCCCATTCGTCCGATTTTTTTGAAAGGTCGATAGCGATTACGGCCGGGAGCGGTTTATCCCTGCCTGCAGTATCCTCAAAGACCCACTTTCCGTTCAGTTTCTTTATCACGGCTCCCATAGGAACGATAGTCGTATCCCTGTATAAGTTGGATATATAGCTTTCATCTTTCCTTAAGACATAAAAAGTTCCCGGTGTAGTAGGATATGCCCTGTCCTCTGAAAATGAAGGCCTTCCGTCTATATCCCTGCCGGTCACGCCCAGCATCTTCTTTCTGGGGCCTCCAAGGACCCTGAGCCTGGCAAACGGGGACTTGTTCAGGAATATTATCCAATCCCCGGACATGGGATAGACTTCTATGAAGATGTCTTTAGGGTTCTTGAACGTATCCTTTAATTTTTTAACATCCTCTTCAAAGTCTACAAGGCTTGCCAGGAAAGGGGTCTTTTCAAACAGGCCTGCCTCCGGTTTTTTGTCATATCCGTTGATCTTGATCCTGGTATTTATAGGAAGTATCGAATAAAGAAGATAACTGTCCCTCGGCGACACATGAAGGCATCCGTGGCTTTTGTAAAGGTTCCCTAACATGTCGTTGAGCAATATGCCAAAATTGTAATCGTTGAGAGCGTCCATACTGTACAGTGTTATGTCCTCCGTGCTTGCCGACCCCGTAGAACTTAATATTTCGGTCAATGCTTCTTTTTCCCGCTCTGAAAATACGGAGTCTTCTTTTTGCCTGTCAAAGAAGGTCGATATGGACGTCCTCTGGTACCTGTTCAGAACATTAGGGGAAAGGCTCCAAAATTCCAGGCGGGCATTTATCAGATATTCGGCTATATCCTTTTGGTTGCTTGCGGAGAGGATATTAAGAGCTTTGAAGTCATCTTTAAGGTCTTTTCTTATCCCTTTCCAAAATTCCCAGTCTTCTTTAATACCCTTATAGAACCCTGCATATTTTCTAAAGACCATATTGTTAAGCCGTAAGAACTGGTACAGCCCTCTGGTCTCTTCCTGAGACAACCAAAAAAAAGGAAGCTCATTTTTTTTCATGCTGTTGAAAGCGTCTACGACCCTTTTGTCCATGTAACTGAGGTCTTCGTTTGACAGCGTCCATCCGTTGAACAGTTTAAAATATGACGCGTTCGCGTCATCTATCTGTGCTGATTTTATTGTTCCGTTGGACTCAATGAATTCGTTGAGCATTTTGTAGAACGAGAAGTTCTCGTTCTTTGCTGCAAGCTCTTCAAAGTCGTCCCCGCCATGATACGTCAATATCCTGGCCAGGTCTTCCACAAATATGCTTTGCTCGTACAAAAGTTCTCCTTCGGCGTATCCCATTTCCGGATAATATTGCTTGCCGTTGTTCGTCCAGAGAAGCACGTATTTGCCGAAATCGTTGCTTGCCCATTTAAGCGATGTTGTCATCCCTTTGTTATCGGTCACGATATCGTAGTAGTTATAGCTCCTCTCATTTTTAGGCAGGGAAAGATCCGCCGCGACATTTTTAGGGACAGGGGACCAAATAGCGCCGTTATTGAATATCCATCTGCCATTCTCGTATTTTATTACCGCGCCGAACGGGATTATGGTATTCTCCCGATAATTCGCGCTTTTATAATTCCTAACTGAAGCCAGTATTGAATAATCGCCGGCGTCGGTAGGCCCTGATATCATCGGGTCCCAGATTATGGGCCCGCCTTTTTCTATGTATACCGGAAGACGCAGATTGTGCGGCATGCCTGCGAGTAGCCTTACTTGCGCGAAAGGCGAACCGTCTACCAATATTACGAGCCTTCCCCAGGAAGGATATACGACGAGTTTGGTTTTTCCGGTGTTGAACAGGTCTTTTGCTTTTTCCAGGTCTTCTCTCGAATTTATCGTCTGATTGAAGAACCTTACGCTGCTTAAGTCGATATCCGCAGGCTTGTTCGAATAGGGCCTTATTTGCAGGGAGGTCCCTTTAGGTATCGACTGGGTCAGGAGATATATGTCGGAAGGCGTGAAGTGGAGACATCCCTGGCTCTCGTACAAATATCCGAGATATCTTTCGAACCTTACGGCTAAGTTGTCGGAATTGAGCGCTTGCAGGCTTTTATAGCTGTCATTTTCTGCGGCAGCCGATATCCCTCCAAAAAGGAGAACACATAAAATGATCAGTTTCCTAATGTTCATATGTATGAATGATAGCTGTTTTGGAGTGCTAAATTCAAGCCATCTCTTTTTTCAGGAGATCTTCAATGATCTGTGGGTTCGCTCTGCCTTTTGTTTCTCTCATTGCCTGGCCTATCAGATGCTTTATGGCCGCTTCTTTGCCGCTCTTGAATGCCTCGACAGATTGAGGGTTTGCCGCTACCACTTTTTTTGCGATCTCGACAAGCGCGCTTTCATCTGATATTTGAGTGGCGCCCATGGACTCTACAAGGTCTTTTGCGCTTTTCCCGGTCTTCATCATTTCTGCTGCGATCTTCTTTGCGCTATTGCCGCTTACCGTCCCGTTCTTTACCAGCTCTATCAGTCCGGATAGCAGGGTGGGGGTCAGTTTCGTCTCTTTCAGTGCCGTATTATTCGCATTTAGATATGCGGAAACATCCCCGATCAGCCAATTTGCCGAAAGTTTGGGCTCTCCGCTGATCTTCGCTGTTTCTTCAAAGAAGTCGGCGGTATACCTTGATTCTATCAATACATTTATGTCCTGGCCGGATATCCCGTATTGTCCGGAAAACCTCTTGAATTTCTCAATAGGGAGCTCTCCGGTCCCGGCTTTTACTTCTTCGATCATCTTTTCATCAACGTAAAGCGGCAAAAGATCCGGGTCCGGGAAATATCTGTAATCGTGGGAACCTTCTTTACTTCTCATCGGATGCACGCTGCTCGTTGCTTCATCGAACAAAAGCGTCTGTTGGTATATCTTTCCGCCTTCTGACACGACCTCTTTTTGGCGGGCCTCTTCTTTTTCCAGAGCTTTCTGGACCGCCTTAAAGGAGTTCATGTTCTTAAGTTCGGTTTTTACCCCGAGTTCTTTCACTCCCGCCTGGCGGATGGAAATATTGGCGTCGCAGCGCATGCTTCCTTCTTCGAGCTTTGCGTCGCAGACTTCCAGATATCTAAGTATGTGCGCAAGCTCTTCCATATATACGCGGGCTTCTTCGGGGGTCCGCAGGTCGGGCTCGCTGACTATTTCCATGAGCGGTGTTCCTGTCCGGTTAAGGTCTACCAGTGAGTAGTCCGCTCCCTTTATCCCGATGCTTCCTTTGTGGACAAGCTTCCCGGCGTCCTCTTCAAGATGTACCCTCGTTATACCTATTTTCCTTATTTGTCCGCCTACCTCTATCTCCAGATATCCGTGTTCCGCGAGCGGCATCTCGAACTGCGATATCTGGTAATCTTTTGGCAGATCAGGGTAAAAGTAATTTTTTCTGGCGAAAACACTTTCGTTGTTTATCTTGCAGTTAAGGGCCAGCGCCGTTTTTACCGCCAAACGGATCGCTTTTTCGTTTATTACGGGAAGAGAGCCCGGCTGTCCCGTACATACAGGACAGATGTTGGAGTTTGGATCGTTCCCAAACTTTGTCGAGCAAGCGCAGAACATCTTGGACTCCGTCTGGAGCTGTGCGTGTGTTTCAAGGCCTATTACCGTCTCAAAGTTCATAGCGCCGGTTTCCTTTTGTTCCATTTTGTTTCCTGTTCATACGAGAAAGCGACCCTGAACAGAGTTTCTTCATCAAAAGCCTTTCCCATTATCTGGAGACCTACCGGCAGACCGTTGTCGAAACCGCATGGAATGGATATCGCCGGTATCCCGGCAAGATTTATCGGGATCGTTGCTATATCGGAAAGGTACATCGAAAGCGGGTCCGACACCTTTTCGCCGATCTTGAAAGCAGGAGAAGGGGTTGTCGGGCTCATTATGACGTCGAAATCTTTTAATGTATCGTCAAAATCCTGCTTTATCAAGGTCCTGACCTTCTGGGCTTTTAGATAATAAGCGTCATAATATCCGGAACTGAGTGCGTACGTCCCGATGATTATCCTTCTCTTTACTTCCGGTCCGAAACCTTCTTTGCGTGTATTCAGGTACATATCCATAAGATCGTTCTGCTTTTCGCTCCTGTGCCCGTAATGAACCCCGTCGTATCTTGAAAGATTTGACGAGGCTTCGGCGGGAGCGATAATATAATACGTCGATAGCGCATACTTAAAAGAGGGAAGAGAAACTTCTTTAAAAGTTGCGCCCATCTTTTCATAGGTTTTCAAGGCTTCAAGCACTGCTTTTTTTGTGTTTTCTTCTATTCCTTCGCCCATCAGTTCTTTCGGGACCGCTATTTTCAGGCCTTTTACGTCTTTAACAAGGGACTTTTTGTAGTCAGGTGTTTTTACATCGGCAGAAGTCGAATCCCTGCGGTCATATTTTGCTATGACGTTCATGAGAAGCGCCGAATCAGTCACGTCTTTTGTCAAAGGACCTATCTGATCGAGAGATGAGGCAAAAGCGATAAGTCCATAGCGGGAAACCCTGCCGTATGTTGGCTTAAGTCCCACGACCCCGCAGAAGGAAGCAGGTTGTCTTATCGATCCCCCGGTATCTGATCCCAGGGCGAGAGGAGCTTCATCAGCAGCAACGGCTGCAGCGGAACCGCCCGAAGATCCGCCCGGGACTCTTTGTGTGTCCCATGGGTTTTTTGTGGTCTTGAAAGCAGAGTTCTCGGTCGAGGACCCCATCGCGAACTCGTCAAGATTCGTCTTGCCGACGGGGATCATCCCTTCGTTTTGCAAAAGCTCGACGACGGTCGCGTTATAAGGCGGGATGAAATCCTTGAGTATCTTTGATGAGCATGTGGTTTCAACTCCGTCAGTGCAAATGTTGTCTTTTAATGCTATTGGGACACCGGAAAGCTCTCCGTTAAACCCATTATCATCCAATTCTTTTGCTTTTTTTAAGGCGGTCTCTTTTGTCAGGCAGTTGAAGGCGCTAATTTTTCCTTCGACCGCATCTATCCTGCTATAAAGATCATTTATTAGCTCAACACAGCCGACCTCTTTAGATCTTAATTTCTCTGCCAGCTCGTGTGCCGTTAGTCTATGGAGGCTCATTGTTCTTCGTCCCCCATTATTTTGGGGACCCTGAACATGTTGTCTTCTTGTATGGGAGCGTTGTCGATGATCTTCTTTATTCCATCAAATTGGACGGACTTGTCCTGCCTCATCGGGGTCATTTTTTGTTTTCCGCCTGAAAGACGCGTGCTGGCGGTAGGGGAGATGTTTTGTGTATCCGCTGAGTTTATTACGTCCACATAACCGAGAATGTCGTTCAATTGTTTTGCGTAAAGCGTTTTTTCTTCTTCTGACAGTCCGAGGCGGGCCAGTTTTGCGGTATATTCGACGGTCTCTTTTGAGATGGACATTGTAGATACATTATACAATATAGCGCTGAAGCCGTGCCTGCCGGCAGGCAGGAGCTGAAGCAGAGATATAACGACTGAAATCCGCGAAAAACATGACCGATACATAAATGAGGTTATTGCTGTGACATCATCAACCAGAGTACAAGTCCCCTTTGGGTTTATACACGGGCCTTTGATCCCGTGTTTCAATCGCCCTGTTACTTCACTTGATATAAGCCATAGATCAATGCCTGAACGTCATGAGTTAAGGGGCAGCGGGAACATAGTCTACGCTAAAGGCAATGACGGGACAAGCATGCCTGATCCGGTGATACATCTGACAGCTGCCAGCACTGCTGAATTGGACGATTTCATGAGACGGCTTTTGATCCCTCATGTGATGGAACAGCGTGCTTATGATTCCGGTCCGGCAAAATGGCTAGAAATAATAGCAAAAAATGAGAATGAGCCATTGATAGATCTCGGTAATGAATCCGGATATAATTTTGCTTCATGGGCGCTTCCGCAATATGGTTTGCGCCTAAGATTTGTCGGCATGCAATTTGCTCCTTTATGCCTTTCATCAATATCAAAAGTCTGGGCGCAATTTGGGAGTGACGTTAATTGTGGCATTGAAAGATTGCGGCGCAATGAATTAGCAGATTGTTTCTATGAATATCTGACTAGGAAGGTTGAGCAGCCTGAGAAATGATTGTTCTGCCGATGCTTCCGCTCTTCAGCGCTTCAGAACTACCCGATCCTTGCCGTAGACTCTATCGCAAGCGAATAATCCGCGACCATTCCTTTTTTATACCTGAAATATCCCGCGCAGCCGATCATAGCGGCGTTGTCGGTGCACAACTCAAGCGGCGGGACGATGCATTTGATGCCTTTATTTTTGCAGGCTGCTTTCATATCGGCTCTTAATTTGCTGTTCGCGGCGACCCCTCCGCCTATGGCGACGGTTTTTATGGAGTTCTCTTCAGCCGCCCTGATCGTTTTTTCTACAAGAGTGTCCACGACCGCTTTTTGGAATGAAGCTGCGATATCCACCCTCACCCCTAACCCCTCTCCCAAAGGGCGAGGGGGATTCTTCTTAACGTAATAAACTACGGCCGTTTTTATTCCGCTGAAGCTGAAATCGTATTTGTACTCTTCCTCAAGCCCGCCTCCGCCAGGGCTTTGGCGGGCAAGCATCGGTCTTGTGAAATTCACGGCGTTCTCGTTGCCTGTTTTGGCAAGCTTATCGATTATCGGGCCTCCGGGGTAACCTAGACCTAAAAAACGGGCTACTTTATCATATGCTTCGCCGGCGGCGTCATCCCTGGTGCGGCCTAAAGTCTCAAACTCCATATGTCCGGTAACTTTTACCAGCTGGGTATGTCCTCCGGAAACTATCAGGCATATAAAAGGGAATTTTAATTTTGGTTCGAGCAGAAAATTAGCGTAAATATGTCCTTCAAGATGGTTAACTCCGATCAGAGGCTTTTTTAATGCGAAAGATATAGCCTTTGCGGCAGAAAGCCCGACGATCAGAGAGCCGGGAAGACCCGGGCCGAATGTAGTGGCTATGGCGTCTAGATCCTTAAATCCTATTGCCGCTCGCTCCATGGCTTCTTTTATGACCGGGCTTATGGACTCGATATGTTTTCTTGAGGCGATCTCTGGAACTATTCCGCCATATTTTGCGTGAAAATCGTTCTGTGAGGATATTATGCTGGACAAGACCTCGGTGCCGTCTTTTACGACCGCAGCGGAGGTCTCATCGCATGATGTTTCTATGGCTAAGATATTCATATATTTTCAATTTTACCATTATTAAAAGTCGCGAAAAACGACGGAAGCAAATAAAAACATTTAGGCCGGCAGGCTGAACATGATGTCTATGTTATAATCTTACAAAATGTATTCTATAGAGATTATATTGCTGTATACCGCGGCACTGCTTTTGGTGAGTGTTTTATCAAGCAAGATAAGCGACAAGATAGCCGTTCCCGCGCTTCTGGCCTTTATTGTTATAGGTATGTTGGCAGGGTCGGAAGGTGTGGGAGGTATTTATTTTGATGATCCATGGATCGCGAAATTCATCGGCATCATCGCTCTCAATTTCATAATTTTTTCGGGAGGCATAGAAACTAATTGGGACCATATTCGCTCTATCGCCGCTCCGTCTTTTTTGCTCTCAACCATCGGAGTTGTTGTTACGGCCGTAATAACGGGTGTTTTTGCGGCGAACATAATGGGATTGTCTTTGATAGAGGGGTTGTTGCTCGGATCCATAGTGTCTTCAACGGATGCTCCCGCTGTGTTCAGCATCCTAAAAAACAAGCAGATCAACCTAAAAGGCAAACTACGACCTTTGCTTGAGCTCGAATCTGCGAGCAATGATCCTATGGCCGTATTTTTGACTCTGGGATTCATGGGGATGCTGGCAAGCCAAGGCAGCAGCTTGTTAGACCTGTTCCCTTTGTTGCTGCTTGATATGGTTCTCGGGCTTGTTATCGGATATGTCATGTCAAAAATATGCCTGTATTTTATGGATAACCTGCATTTAAGCTATCATGGCCTTTATCCGGTTCTTAGTATCGCCATGATGCTAATGACTTATTCTGTTGCGACCGTGGCAAAAGGGAACGGTTTTATCGCCGTTTACATGGCAGGCTTGCTGATGAGCAAATATCAATTCCTCCATAAAAAAAACGTTCTGAAATTCCATGAAGGGCTGGCATGGTTCATGCAGATAACGATGTTCCTTACTCTCGGTCTTTTAGTGTTCCCTTCCCAAGCTTTTCCGTTGATACCAAAAGCATTGTTAATCGCGGCTGTTTTAATGTTCGTGGCACGCCCTTTAAGTGTTTTTCTCTGTTTATCCCCGTTCAAGATCCCTTTTAATGAAAAGATATTGATATCCTGGGTGGGGCTCAAGGGGGCAACCGCCATTATTTTGGCTATTTTCCCGTTGCTTTCGGATTTGTCCCACGGCAAAGACATATTCAATGTGGTGTTCGTTATAGTTATGATCTCGGTATTGACACAGGGAACATCTATTCCTTTTGTGTCAAAGATGTTGAATGTTGAAGCACCTTTAAAATAACCAAGATAGGGGGCTTGGCCTATTATAACTTTCCGCTCGCACCAGCCATCTGCGTTTTTGCGAACAATTTTTCAGCCGGACAACCGAGTTCTCTCTGCACGAAGTCAAGATGTTATCTTGTGTTTCCATGATAAAGAAGGTAGAATCTCCTTGGAAGAAAAAGGAGGTGGAATATTTTGAAGAAATTATCCATGTTTGTAATTGCGGTTGTGCTCATATTGTTTCCTGCCTGTGCTCAGGCCTGGACAGTAGGTGATTGGGGAGGATGGCCAACCGTAGGCATGCAGTTTAATGATAAGTTTTCCGGTTGTCTAGGCTTCTCTAATTACGGATCGACTTCAAGGACCTGGATCCTTGCAAAAGTCGATTACAATTTGGCCAAGATGGGAGATGTTCAGACCAAGGCAGGCGTTCATTATATAATGACCTCTCCGAATGCCGGTACCGAATTGGGCTTGACATGGGGAGCGTCGATAATGGCAGTGAAGAATCTCTCGGTCGGTTTTGATATTGTTCTGTTGGCTCTTAACGGAACACCGACGAGTACGGATATTCTTCCATACGCGGCCTTGTCGGCAAATCTTTTTTTCTGATAGATCCTAATGGAGCTTTCATTTGATCAGACATCAGTGAGAGCTCTTTTTATTTCCACCCTAAAGACCAGCCACGGAGTCCTGAAACAGTCCCTTTGCCATTAAGCTATTTTAGGATCCCGCTCACGTCGACTATCCCGATCTTTGTGGAATCTATCGAGATCGATCTTCTTGGTGCCCCGGCGCTCAGATTAAATTTTTTAAGGTCAACGGATTTCCACGCTGTGTTCTCATATGTCTTGAAATACAGTACTTTGTTCGTAAGGTCTTTTATTACTACCCATCGCGCATAACCG
>JAKLHX010000189.1 GCA_022709925.1 Candidatus Margulisiibacteriota bacterium | reverse complement strand
CATAGGGACTTCTGTATTTTATTTTGGCGCAGCGTTCATCCATATCAAAGAAATATTGACCAGAGGCAACATGGCCGTGAACAATGCCGGATTTATATTATGGTTCAACGATATAGCTCTTCCTGTATTCATACTGATATTGTTGCTGATGTACTCAATGAGGCAGGAGCATAGCTGATCTTTATTCAGTTATAATCTAGTTATGTCCTCCAAATACTATATCAAGACCTACGGTTGTCAGATGAACGAGAACGATTCGGAGATAATCGCGGGGATACTCGAATCAAAAGGCTATAAAAAGGCCAAACTTCCTCAAGACGCGGATATCATAATAACCAATACCTGTTCTGTACGGGACGGTGCGGAAAGAAAAGCCAAGGGGTTCATCGCGGACCTCGTTCACCTCAAGAAAAAGAACAAAGAACTGCTGGTCGGGGTTGTCGGCTGTATGGCGGAGAGGATGGGGGACGAGCTCCTGAAAAGATACAAGTTCGTTGATTTTGTCCTAGGTCCGAATATGGAGATGAATATAGAGAATATCGTAGAAAGCCGGTCGCGATCGGCCGGTACAATGTTATCCCGTACCGGTGATTCCCCGGACTTTAAGGACTCATCCCTTGCTAGGCGGAGAAATTCCGTCAATGCCTGGGTCACGATAATGGAAGGATGTAATAATTTCTGTTCGTATTGCATAGTCCCGTACGTGCGCGGGAGGGAAAAAAGCCGGCCGGTCGCCGATATCTTGAAAGAGATCGAGAGCCTTGATAAGGATATATTCAAAGAGGTGACGCTGCTGGGGCAGAACGTCAATTCCTACGAGTTCGGGCTTGCCAAGCTTTTGAAAGAAGTTTCAAAGATAGACGGCATCAGCCGTATAAAGTTCATGACATCGCATCCCCGCGATATGAGCGACGAGATAATAGATGCTGTGGCCGGCAGTGAAAAAATCTGTGAGTTCTTCCATCTGCCGCTTCAGAGCGGGAGCGATGCGGTGCTCAAGGCGATGAACCGCGGCTACGATATGGAATATTATTCGTCCCTTGTAAAGAAGATAAGGGAAAAGATCCCGTCCGCATCCATAACTTCGGATGTCATAGCCGGATTCCCGGGCGAGACCGACGAGCAATTCAGCGACACTTTGAAGAACATAGAAAAGCTGGAGTTTGATGCCGTAAATACGCTTGCTTTTGATCCGAGGCCCGGGACCAAGGCCGCCGGCATGGATGGACAGCTTCCAAAAGACACGATAAGCAAGAGGCTTCAGGCGCTAATGCGTACGGTAGAGCGAGTGACCCACAAGAAGAACCAATCGCTTTTGGGTTCAGAGCATGAGATACTTGTAGAGGCCGCCGGAATAGGCAGGACCCGGACCAATAAGATAATAAAGTTCAAGGATAAAAGCATAGAATCCGGGTCTTTTGTGAAGGTCAGGATAACCTCGGCAAAATCATGGGTGTTGCAGGCAGAGCTTTTAGATTGATATAATAAAAGGACAGAAGCTCTTACAGTAAAAAAAGGAGACATACATGACCAGCGACAGAAATTCCTCGATGATGGTGTTCTCGGGTACTTCCTCTCCGGAGCTCGCTTCAGAGATATCTTCATATCTAAAGATGAAGCTCGGATCGATACAGATCGCAAGGTTCCCGTGCGGAGAGATATATGCCAGGCTGAAGGACAATGTTAGAGGTCAATCGGTGTTCGTGGTGCAGACCGCTACGGAAAAAGCGAACGAAGAGCTTATGGAGCTTTTTATAATAAT
>JAKLHX010000188.1 GCA_022709925.1 Candidatus Margulisiibacteriota bacterium | reverse complement strand
TACATCATGGCCGGGGGGTGCCTGATTTATCATTGCCCAGCATGGATCGTCATCTTCGTCCTTTAGAGCATCGTGGTTTTGCGGCTGATCAAGGGTCCTGATGATGTTGTTGAGAAAAGTGCTTTCGTGTCCGGCATAAGCCCTAAGAGCGCAATCAGCCACAAATGAGGGATGCATTCTCTCAAAAGCCGGTCTTTTAAGGTCGCGGGCTATTGTCGCAAGCCACGGTCTTGCCTTAGCTTCAAAGGCTCTCATGGACGTTTCGTATCGTGCTATGTTCATCTGTATAATTATCGAAAATATACAGGGTTTATTTCAATACAAGCGCGCTATTTTTTATGTCGCCTTTTATCGTTATAGTGGATCTGTTTATTTTCAGGTCCTTGCCGGAACGTTTTATTGCTTCTTCTGCTATCATCACGGTGCCGTAGCAGCAGGGGACCTCCATTATGGCCACAGTTATGGACTTTATATTGTTATTTTTTATCAGCTCCGCCAGCTTTTCCACGTATGCTTCATGGGAATCATCAAGCTTCGGACACAATATTATAAGCGCTTTTCCCTTTAGAAGGTCGCTGTGAAAGTTCGGATAGGCGAAAGGGACGCAATCGGCGGCGATCAACAGGTCCGCATTGTTGAAATATGGCGCGGCAGGGGATACCAGATGCATCTGTACGGGCCATTGCCTCAATTGGGGAGCTTGTTTTCCTGTTTCTTCGTGTGAAGTTTTTTCCTGTGTAAAGTCCATCATCTTCATTCCCGGACAGTTGCAAGCTACATTCGAAGCTGACGGAAGTTCGTATTTCATCCCGTTCTTATCCAGCCATTCTTTTGCCTGTCTGAGATATTCTACTTCCCCGTGTTCTTTTAGATGCAAAAGATGGGAGTTAACGGCATCTTTGCCCTGTTTTGCTATATTGGCGATCACTGCTGTTTCTTCATATTTTTGAGCTTCCCGTTCTTCTATGGTGATCGCTCCGACCGGACAGGTCCCTATGCAGGCGCCAAGCCCGTCACAGTAGAATTCATTGGATAACTTTGCTTTTCCGTCGACCATCTTTAGCGCGCCTTCAGGGCAGCCGTTCACGCAGTTGCCGCATCCGTTGCATTTGTTTTCATCTATCAGGATTATTTTTCTTTTCATCTCTTATTTCCTTTCATAAGGGTCTTAATCGTGATATTGTCCAGCCTTGCGGCCACATCTTTCTCTATCTTTAATATCTCTTTCCTTAAAGGGCAGGTCGATCTGTTCGGGCAGATCTTTTTCTTGAACATGCACTCATTCATGGATATTTTTCCCTGAAAGACAGTGATTATGTCCGAGACCCTGATATCCTTTGCGCTTTTTGCCAGCAAAAACCCTCCGTTCTTGCCTTTTGAAGACATGAGTATCCCGCTTGCCGATAGCTTCTGAAGTATCCTGCGTAGAAATGCTCTGGGGATCCCGAGCCTTGATACAAGCTCATTCACGTTAAAAGAGCGTTTTTCTTTTGCGATCAGCGAGATCGCTTTTACGGCATAATCGGCATCGCGCGTGATGAGTTTCATTTCTTTAATGCCTCTGCTATATCCTTTTCAGGCGTCGATATCGCGCCGAGACCGAACTTGTCTATTAATATCTTTAGGACGTTCTCAGATACGAAAGCCGGCAGGGTCGGTCCTATTTTTATGTTCTTTATCCTGGCATTCCTAGGTGGTTTGGCCGGTTTATTAATGCCTTGTGTATTTCCAATGATCCCAATGACCATCTCCTATTTCTTAAAAATGAAAGAGAAAGCGAAATTTTATGCTTTGATTTTCGGCCTTTCTAT
>JAKLHX010000187.1 GCA_022709925.1 Candidatus Margulisiibacteriota bacterium | reverse complement strand
AGGAACACTCCGCAGCAGATAGCCGAGATGGCGGACTGGTGGAGAAGCCTGACTCACAAACAAAATACCGAATTCCATGTCACCGAAATGCAGGGCGGGCCTAACGTGAGATGGGGCTATCCCGGGTTCATCGAAGGTCCCGAGATCAGGATCTGGACCCATCAGGTCGTAGCTCACGGCGCGAAGGCCATACTTTATCACCAATGGCGCACGGCAAAGTTCGGAGGAGAGACCGGAGGGTTTGGCATACTCAAGGCCGACGGCTCAAGGACGAAACGCCTGGACGCGATAGAAAAAGCCGGTTCCGAGATAAAAAAAATAATGCCGGTGCTCAGCTCATATAAACTGGACCCGAAAGCGGCGGTAGCATATCTGCGGTCTTCGGACGTACAGACATATCAGGAACAGGGGCCTCCAAGAGCGATAGCCGGACAATGGGAACAGGTGAGAGCGGACCTCGGACATACCCATGGGCTCGATTCATGCCAGGGCGCGTATCAGGTCCTGTGGAATTATTATAATCCCGCCGCTTTTATATTTGAAAAAGACCTTGAAGCAGACGACCTTTCATACGAGATGATACTTCTTCCAAACCCGTATATATTGGACGATAAGCATGCCGAAAAACTTATGAAGTTCGTAGAGCGTGGCGGGACCCTGGTGACGGAATCAAGGTTCGGGACAAAGGACCAGAACAGCCATCTGCATGAAACATCGCTGCTCAAAAAACTTTTAGGGATAAGCAGCGAACACATAGAAACTATCGATGACAGGATATACATACCAAAACTCAGGTGCTGGGCTTACGGGTTCAGGGACCTTGTTCCCGAGGCCGACGGCGTATTGATGGAATATAAAGACGGGCATCCCGCTTTTATAGAGAAAAAGATAGGCGCCGGGAGGATTCTGTATGCCACGTTCAGCCTTTTCATGAGCATAGGCAAGACCGGCAACGAAAGGCTGGCGGAGTATGTAAGGCAATATTTGCCAAAACCGGAATTTTCCCTGAAGGACAAAGACCATATCGAAATGGTGCTCTGGAGCGATGAGCAGTCGCCTTTGCTTTACGTTATCAACCACAGCACGGAAAAAGACAAGTTCGAGATAGATACCCCCGAAAGGTTCAAGTCTGCGGAAGACCTTATAAGTGAAAAGAAATTCGAGATCGAAAAAGGCAAGCTGCCGCTCGTTCTGGAAGGCAGGGCTGTTTTGGTCTTGAGGCTGTCATAAACAAAAACCAAGAAGGAGGAGCGATAGGTGAAGTACGGATATTTTGACAAGGACAAGAAAGAATATGTCATAACAAGGCCGGACACTCCGCTGCCGTGGATAAATTATCTCGGCTCCGAAGAATATTGCGGATTGATATCCAATACTGCGGGAGGATACAGCTTTTATAAGGACCCGAAAGAAAGAAGGCTCATCAGATACAGATATAACAACATCCCTTACGACAGGGGCGGAAGATACCTGTATATAAGGGACAATAAAACAAGTTCTTTCTGGTCAGCTACATGGCAGCCGGTGATAAAACCTACGGCAAAATGGGCGGACAGCGAGAGCGCTCTCTTTTCCGTGCCGGAAGGAAAAAAAGACGACTATGTGTACGAATGCAGGCACGGTCTGGGATATACGAAAATAATGGCCGCCTATAACGGCATCCAGACCACGACCACCTATTTTGTCCCGCTTGGAGAGAACTGCGAAGTTTGGATGATGGAGATAAAAAACAACAGCCTTCAGGAAAGGGACCTTAGCATATTCTCTTTTGTGGAGTTCTGTCTGTGGGACGCGCTCAACGACATGACCGATTATCAATATAACCTTAATATCGGCGAGACCGAAGTCGAAGGGAGCACGATATACCATCTG
>JAKLHX010000186.1 GCA_022709925.1 Candidatus Margulisiibacteriota bacterium | reverse complement strand
GCGGGATTTGCGAATACCAACAAGACATTGAAGCTTGTCGGCATATTGTTCTTTATCGACATCTTCTTCCTGGTGCTTACAGGCATATTGTCATTGGACTGGATACCTTCCCAGATCGGGGCAAAGGTCATAGTGCTTCATTATGACGTATTTAAAATAGTCAGAGCCATCCCCGAATTGCTTAAGTTCCTTGCGGAGATATTCATCATATGCGCGGCTACAAGCATGGTAAGGGATTACATGGCAACGGGATCATTGAGGACCGAGTACATGATAAAGAACAGCAAAAAATATTATTTCCAAATGGCGGTCCTTACGCTCGCGTGGTTCCTTGCGGTGATGGTCCCCGTGTCTGCGGGATTCCTTCTGATGAACGCTGTTCCTTTTAATATGGTCTCGATGATACTGCTGGCGGCCATAGCCATCGCGATAACAGCGGTGATAGCCATGTTCTTCTTCTCGCCTTTTATAATAGTGTTCGAGGGTGCCCCCGCCAGGAAAGCCATCCGCATGAGTTTTTCACTGACACACAATAATCTTTTAAAGACATTATCGTTCATAGGACTATACCTCATCATAACCGTTTCTTTCTATATACTGGCAGGCTCGATAATAGGCATTTATGTCGGCATAGTCGAGCACTTTACCAGTTCCATAAAGCTCGGAGCGTTCTCCAAATTTTCCGTGGAAGCTGTCATGTGCCTTGCAAACAGGTACATATACATGGCCGGACTTTTTGCTTCCGCGATGTTCTATACGTCCCTGGAGAAAAAATGACGGAAAAACATTTTGACATAGCGATCATCGGAGCCGGTCCCGGCGGATACACTGCCGCCCTAAAAGCCGCATCTTTAGGCAAGAAAGTTGTTATAATAGAAAAAGAAGAGCTCGGTGGTGTCTGCCTTAACAGAGGATGCATCCCCACAAAGACTATACTCGCAAGCATTTCGATCTATTCAAAGATGCTGAAGGCCGGTGAATTCGGGATAGAAGCAGGGACTCCGCAGATAAACTGGCACAAGGTTCTTGAGCGAAAAAAACGCGTGGTGACCAAACTGCGCAAAGGGATCGAATTCCTTTTCAGGAAAGCCGGCATAGAGACCATAAAAGGCACTGGCACCGTAAAAGGGACAGGGAATGTCTCGGTCGCATCCGAAGAAGGCTCTTTCGATATAAGCTGCAAAAGCATAATAATAGCTACGGGAACGGAGAAGCAGATGCTCCCCGGATTTGAAAAAGCACTGACAAGCGATGAAGCTCTTGAACTTGAAAGCGTCCCGGCATCAATGGCCGTCATAGGAGCCGGAGCCGTAGGAATAGAGTTCTCGAGGATATTCTCGGCCCTTGGGACAAAGATATCTCTCTATGAGATGACTCCGGACATATTGCCGGGGACCGACAAAGACATATCGGACTTAGTATCCCAGTCCCTAAGGAAAAACGGCGTAGATATAATAACGGGAAAAACCGTAAAACCTTCGGACATAGAAGGACAACAAGTCCTCGTGACCGGAAGAAAATTCAAGAAGATACAGGTGAACCCAAGAATGGAAACATCCGATAAGGACATATATGCTATCGGCGACGTGACAGGCATCGCGAATTACGCTCATGTCGCTTCCATGCAAGGTATCGTCGCCGCCAAGAACGCGTGCGGCATCCAAAGCGAGATGGACTATTCAGCAGTACCTTCCTGCATATTCTCCGACCCTGAGATCGCAAGCGTCGGAATGACCGAAGAAAAGGCAAGGACATCCGGCATAGAACATAAGATCTCCAAGTTCGCTTTCGCAGGGCTGGGAAAGTCTTCATGCGAAGGAGAGACCAACGGTTTCGTAAAGATCATTGTCGATAGCAAGACAGATGAGGTCCTTGGCTGCCACATAGCAGGAGCTCACGCCAGCGACCTGAT
>JAKLHX010000185.1 GCA_022709925.1 Candidatus Margulisiibacteriota bacterium | reverse complement strand
GACCTTTTATGCAACATGGAGCAAATCGTGCCTTGAAAATCTGAAATTCCTTTCGTCCCTTCAGGAAAAGTTCAGGGGACTGGAGGTCGTAACGGTAGCGTTCGAGAATAAGGCCGCTTCAGTAGACTCCTTCATCAAAACGAACAATATCGACCTGCTTACGTTGATAGACAAGAAAAAGAGGTCTCTGGACAGTTTCCAGATACTTATCATCCCCATGACCTTCCTTGTCGATCGTAACGGCATCTTGCAGAATGTTTATGTGGACTTTGATGATTCCGTCAAAAGTTCCATGATATCCGACATAAAACATCTTTTGCCGAATAAGAACTAGACATTCTCGATCTCTCTGACGACAACATCCCTCAAGTTTTGCGGCCTTTGTTCACTATTGGTCATAGCCCTGAACAATAAACCGCAGAGGCCCTTGACCCTGTAAAATCCCATATCTCTGGCCATGAGCGTCAACC
This sequence comes from Candidatus Margulisiibacteriota bacterium, assembly GCA_022709925.1. GTDB lineage: Bacteria > Margulisbacteria > WOR-1 > JAKLHX01 > JAKLHX01 > JAKLHX01. The sequence goes on along the minus strand of JAKLHX010000185.1, from coordinate 1,453 downwards.
CGGGATAAGCGCCAAACCAATCAACCACATCTATTGATGCCCTGAAACACCGGAACTTAAAACCGGAGGTCCACAAAGACTGGTTAGGATCAGGATTGTCCAGACCAAACAGATCCGGCAATACGGAAGCATCGTCAATAGCAGGAATATCTATGCCGAGACCCGACACAACATCTTTAAAATATACTCCAAGATCCGTCTCTACCGGATATAGCATCCTATTGCAAATAGTGTTATAAGATATCTGTTCAATCAAGCTCATGATGGCTGTCCTTGATAAGATCCCCATAGATGACAGATGATCCCTGGCAGACGTCCCGGAAGCACTGTCGCAAAGCTTAAAGAACGCAAGGACTGCCATAGCCCCCAACTGATCATCCGATATCTCGCCACTGCTCAACCGGTAATCCTGTATGTTCGAGATCAGCATATAAATATGCCTTGCCAGATCGACCAGGCCTTTTGTAGACCGAAAAACGCTGCAGGGGCTTTCCGCGCAGATACCGGACATAAGATGCACTGAAGCGTTAAGCCTTAAAAGGTTACCGAGCTGTGTATTATATTCATGGTCTTCCGGAAGAAAACTTGTCCTGATCACGCCGTCCCAGATCTGCCTGTCGGATACACTGCAAGGATCGGCAACAACCCTGGAATTCACCTCTCTGAAAGTCTGGAAAGGAGAAACTTTAGGATATTTCCTCCAAGAACAACTTATCACATCCCTGGCAAATGGATTAAAATCCCTGGAAAAGAATTTCCCGGAAAATCTCCGCACAGCCTGGTTGTTCGTTGATATAGGCATTCAATTGATTATCGGAATAAAAGCGCGGGGATTTCAAAACTACTCGTATCTGAGCGCTTCTATAGGATCAAGATTGACCGCTCTCATAGCGGGGTATACGCCGGAAACAATGCCTATAAATCCGGATACCGATACTGCCAGTGTAAGGGCCCAAACGACCACGACCATCTCAAGTTTTATGACATACATTATAAGGAAGGTCCCTGCCAATCCCAAAGCGATCCCTAAGATCCCCCCGAAAAAGCTTATCACGACCGATTCGATCAGGAACTGAGTGAATATATCTATTTTTTTCGCGCCGACGGCTTTTCTTATCCCTATTTCCTTTGTGCGTTCGGTAACTGACACGAGCATTATGTTCATGATGCCTATACTGCCTACGATAAGAGATATCGCGGCGATCCCTCCGATCACCGAAGTGAGAAGCCCTATTATATTGTTAAGCATGTTCATCATGCCTTCCTGTGTCGTTATCTGGTAATCATCTCTGGACAAACGTTTATCAAGGAGTTCCCTTATTTCCTTGACGGCTTTCGGCACCAGCTCCTGACTTTTTGCGGCGACATCTATCTCTATCACCCCTTTTGTGTCAAAAAGCCCTGACGCTGAAGTAATAGGTATTGCCACCACATCATCCATATCAAAAGACAG
>JAKLHX010000184.1 GCA_022709925.1 Candidatus Margulisiibacteriota bacterium | reverse complement strand
ATGGAGTTCGTGTAACGCGAGTACATCTCCTCCGGAACGAATGTCTGGAATTTTACGGCATCCGCGCCAGCGTATGCTGCAACATCAATAAGTTGCTTGGCCATTTCGATACTGCCGTTATGGTTCACACCGGCTTCGGCAATGACAAAGACCCTGCCGCCGCCGGATATGCCGTTCAATCGTTTTTTATTGTTTCTGTTCATCAGGTTATGTTGATCCCTTCAAGAGAATTGGCTTTCATAAAATCGAACAATATCCTGTGAGCCGTATAAGCCCCCTCTATTGTCGGCAGATCTACTTCTCCTCCGGATAATATAGAGGATATTATCTTATCCGTGATCTGGCTCACATAAAGGACCTGTATGTCCCTGATCTCGATATTCGACCTGTCAGAGACGGTCATCTTATTGCTGAACTCAAAAACGTCGAATTCTTTGGTCTCCGTTATGATCTTGTTGGTGAAAACATTCTCACCATCAGAGGTCTTGATATATCCGGTATTCCCGCCGTCAAGGCTCAACAATATCTCGCCGAAACAATCGTAGTATCCCGGCCTCTTTGTCTCAAACTTCTTTGTTGCCCTTGAGAATAATACCCTATATTCTTTTACGTCCAGCAGCCATGTCATGAGTTCCAGTATATGTATCCCTATCACCGACATGCCATCCGGAAATACGGAGATAAAAGTCTTGTGTTTAGCGTCGCGGATCTCCTCTTTTATCCCTTTATAGAATTCAAAAACATGTCTCGGAAAATTGACATACACCGGAACATTATTGGTCTTTGAGGCAGCAAGTATCTGATTATATTCCTCATCGCTCTGGCAAAGCGGTTTTTCCGCGATCACCGCTTTCGGCCGTTTTGCGAGGACATCAAAAAGGATATCCTTCCTTCCCTTTGCGGTCGTCGCGATCACGACTATTGAATCCGGGGTTATCGCTTCCAGGGCGCCTTTGTAATCCTTACGTATTTCCAAAGCGTTTGTATCGATACCGTTTGCCTTGCAAAAAGTGTGTACGCTGTTTAAGGACTCTTCGATATTGTCGTAACAAACAATCCCGCTAGCGGGCTTAAGATTGCCGACAGCCTGCAGATGTCTTTTGCCTATATTGCCTGTGCCGATTATGACTATATTATTTTTCATATCCAAATATCCTGTCTACTGTACCGCAAAATCTTATCTGATCGGCTATCGTCGGAAGACCGGAAAAGTCTTTATCCAAAAGGACCTTTTTGACCATCTTGTACAGTCCCGGCTTGAACCTTGTATCATCATCGTCCTGTAATGCTATCTTTTCCCACGCAAATTGGTTCTTTTTACAGAACTGGAGCTCTTCGAGCGGAGACAATTTATATCGGCCTTCTTTGGTAGATATCTCTATGTCCCATCTTCCGCCTCCGGCCCATGTGGCAAAATAGCTGAAAAGACATTTTCCCGTCCTGCCGCTTCCTACAAAAGCCGTCCCGGTCGGATGGCAGTCCCATGAACCGGACCTTAAAGAGCTCATCTCGACAGGACTACCGACAAGATAGAAAGCGGTATCGATCACATGGCTTGAGTTCCCAAAACCCCATCGCCTTATCACATCTTTAGATTTTGGATTTTCCAGAACATCTTTTTCCCTGTCGGTGAAATCAAAGAAACAGCCCAGCGGGCCTCCGTCTTTTTCTATCGCCCTCTTCAACTGGATCACGGAATTATAAAATCTCCTGTTATACGCGACGGCTATTTTGTTATCCGGCCTTACAGCTTTGCTCATAGTCTCGAGCTCGTTAATATCAAGCGCGCCTGGTTTCTCTATAAGGATATTCTTTATGCCGCTGTTTATGCACGATATCGCAATATTTTCTAAAGAATCTATGGAAGATGCGATAACGGCCAGGTCAAAATTGACATGCTCGATATCATGGAGCGGAATAAGGGCAAG
>JAKLHX010000183.1 GCA_022709925.1 Candidatus Margulisiibacteriota bacterium | reverse complement strand
ACGACTGAAAAACAGCAGGCGGCGTGCCTGAAGATGCTCAAGAGACCGGTGGTGAACAGGGAAAGATATGAAAAGATACTGAAGGAGAACGTATACTCTCTGACCGACAAGTACAAGATGAACGATTGATCCGATGCTTATCTCTCCAGATAGAATGGCCCGCCGGGGGATCGGCGGGCCTTTTTTTTAGCCAGCAGCCGGAATCGAACCGGCGACAGGTCGATTACGAATCGACTCCTCTACCAACTGAGGTATGCTGGCAATGGATCGGTTTTTAGAAATTGGGACCTATGCGGCAAACTGTCAAGTGTTTCTGCTTTTTTTTTTGTTTATTTTTGCGCGGAATGAATAATCCGACAGGAACCGGGCGGGTTTATCTTTACGCGGTTCGGGATCGCAGCGGATCAGGCCTGCCGGCCGGACGCATGATTGACGGTTTATAAAGCGGCAACGTCAAAGGCTCAGTTGGCGGCCTGGACCTCCGAACCGTCCCTGTTGTTCCCGATCACCCTGTTGTTTTTCTTCAGGAATTCCGCCCTGTCGCGTATCGCCTTGAAGAGGGTGGGGATGCTTTTCGTGATAAGGCTTTCCCTGGCCCAGTTGGGCAGGAGCGGGTGTTCGAACTCTACGAAGTAAGTAAGCATGACCTTGTCGCCGTAGGGCCTTATCTCCCAGCTTCCCCTGTTGAACTTGAACGGACCCTCGGACTGGTTCCAGGATACTCTGAGCGTGTTTCTCTCCTCAATCATCTCGCAGGTGAACTTTACGTTGAAGACGAGGAATGACATGATGTTTTTGACCCAGATCCTGTTGCCGTCCTTGCGCACTATCTCGCTTTTTTTAACGTGGGGCATGAACTGAGGCGAAGCCGGATAGTCTGTTATCATCCCCCAGACCATGGATGGGGACGCGTCTATGATGCCGGTCGCCCTGGCGCCGAGATACTTGTTGTTCTCTTTTATCGTGGAGATGGCGATGCCGCTATCAGGCTCCGACGGACCGGAGTAAGACCCGGTGGCCGAAAAAATCATGATAATTGAGACAAATGCAAGGATCGTTTTTATGTTCATCAGGGACCGTTCCTTTTTGCGTCGATAAATTTTGGAAAAAAGACAATAAGGCGACATAAAAATCAAGTATTTTAAACGGTTTTTTAACTTTTGGGTATTGTTCCGGTATAGGCGTATCTGTCAAGCCTAAGATTTTAATCGTTATCAGCTTGATGTAAGTTCAATAAAAAAAACAAAATTTATCTCTTTAATAGAGCATAAATATCAGTGCTTTGCGCCGGATTGAGACATAATTTTTTTGATTTTAAAGAAAGTTTGGTTATTTATATTAAAGAAATGCCGATAAATTATACAGGAGCAATAGGATAAATATTTATAGGCTGACAAAGGAGTGTAAATATGCCGGTATCACTAAGTGGCCTCTCATCAGGGATGAATACGGATGCCATAGTTGAGAAACTCGTCAATGTCGAAGCAAGGCCGATAAAGCAGCTCGAAGACATTAAAAAGAACCACAGTCAAAGAAAAGAAGCCCTCAAAGCCCTGCGCAACCAACTCGAAGATCTCAACAACGCAGCAAAAGACCTTTACGGATTCAGGTCGCCGTTCAATGAAAAGAACGCGACGGTATCCGATCCGTCCGTCATTGAAATCAAGTCCGGGAAGGGAGCCGAGGGCGGGTCCAAGAAGATGCAGGTCATGCAGCTGGCGACTAACCACAAGATATCCACCGACGCCGTCGACGAGAAGGAGACGCTTCCCGCCGGGAAAATCAAGATCGAGGTCAACGGCGAGGCCGCGAACATAAGCTTCAGCGGCGGCACCATGAAGAACCTCGAGGAGAAGATCAGCGATTCGGCCCGGGAAGTGGTATCGTCCGCGTATGTCAGGACGAGCGGCGACAACTGCATCGTCACACTCGAGTCCAAAACCCAGGGAAGAAAGGGCGAGATAAAGGTTTCAGGCGACCAGGTTTTGCTGAATAAAATCGGCCTCGT
>JAKLHX010000182.1 GCA_022709925.1 Candidatus Margulisiibacteriota bacterium | reverse complement strand
AAAACAATTTATCTGGAGTGTCAAAGCTGATAATATTATTGATATCTATCGAAAGGCCATAGATCAGCGGAGGTCTGATTGACTTCCCGCTGGAACCACACTTAAAAAGATAAATAATAAAAAGAACAAAGGCGTCATTCTTTGGGATGAGGCGAAAAAAATAATCCCCGGAGGAAGTCAGCTCCTTTCAAAGAGATCGGAGAAATTCCTTCCGGACCTTTGGCCTTCGTATTATTCAAAAGCCAAGGGATGCGAGGTTTGGGACCTGGAAGGCAAACATTATTACGATTTTGCGCAAATGGGCGTTGGCGCCTGCATCCTCGGCTACGCGGACGATGATATCGACAAAGCGGTTAAGAAAGTCATTGATGACGGATCGATGTGTACTCTTAATTGTCCTGAAGAGATCGAACTTGCAAAGATGCTGGTGTCCATACATCCGTGGTCGGGAATGGCGAGGTTCGCCAGGACAGGAGGAGAAGCGTGTGCGGTCGCCGTAAGGATAGCAAGAGCGCATACAAAGAAAAGCAAGATAGCCTTCTGCGGATATCACGGATGGCATGACTGGTATCTTGCTTCTAATCTCGGGAATTCATCGAACCTGGACGGACAATTGCTGCCGGGGCTTGAACCTTCCGGTGTTCCGAGAGAGCTGAAAGGTACAGCTTTGCCTTTCAACTACAACAGGCTCGACGAGCTTGAAAAGATAGCCGCGGAGAACAAGGATAATTTGGGAGTGATAATAATGGAGCCGCAAAGAGGCAATGCTCCCGCTAAGGGATTCCTGGAAGGCGTCCGCCAGATCGCCTCAAGAACAGGTGCGGTGCTTATATTTGATGAGGTTACTTCAGGGTTCCGGGTAAATTACGGGGGGATACATCTCACATACGGAGTGGAACCGGATATCGCGGTGTTCGGTAAAGCCCTGGGAAACGGGTTCCCGATATCCGCTGTGATAGGCAGAAAAGAGATCATGGACAGCGCCCAGACAAGTTTTATCAGTTCTACGTTCTGGACCGAAAGGATCGGGTTTGTCGCGGCGGTCGAGACCCTGAAAAAGATGAAGAGGCTGGATGTTCAGAAGGACCTTGTGAGATACGGCGAAATGATAAACGACGGCTGGAGAACAACAGCAAAAAAACACAACATCAATATAGAGATCAGCGGAATAGCTCCGCTTACGCACATCTCTTTTAAAGACGGGAATACTCTTGAGGTCCAGACGCTTTACTCTCAGGAAATGCTTAAGAGAGGATATCTTCTCGGAGCCGCCGTATATACGACATATTCTTATTCTAAAGAGATAATAGAAGGCTTTATAAAAGATTCTGATGAGGTGTTCGCGCTGATACGCAAAGCGCTTGATAGCGGAGATGTAAAAGAACATCTTGAGGGCGGCGTGATACATGCGGGATTTAAACGTCTGACCTGAGAAAAGGAGGACTTGTGCAAAATGGACCTGAAAAATAAAGTGGTGGTTATTTTCGGCGGAGCAGGGCGTCTGGGAAGGGAATTTGCCAACAAGCTTTCGGAAAGCGGCGCAAAGGTAGTGATAGCCGATATCGATGAAAAACTCGGCAAAAAACTGGTGCTCGAAAATATCGAGTTCGTGAAAGTTAACATAACGAGGACCTCGGTGAAGAGCGCTCTTGAACGGGTGATGAAAAAATATAAGAAGATAGACGCGGTCGTAAATACGTCATATCCGAGGAACAAGCACTACGGCAGAAAGCTTGAAGACGTTGCTTATGAGGATTTCTGTGAGAACGTGGACCTGCATCTTGGAGGATATTTCCTGGTTTCACAGCAGGCCGGCCTGTTCTTTAAAAAACAGGGATACGGGAATGTCGTGAACATATCTTCCATATACGGGGTTATGGCACCCAGGTTCGAGATATACAAAGGGACCGGCATGACCATGCCTGTCGAATACGCCGCGATCAAGTCCGCGGTAATACTTCTTACGGCATATATGGCCAAGTACTTCAAAGCTACAGGGGTAAGGTTCAACTGCATAAGTCCCGGA
>JAKLHX010000181.1 GCA_022709925.1 Candidatus Margulisiibacteriota bacterium | reverse complement strand
TGGGAACATCCGGCGATATGCAGGCTCATAAAACAAAAAGGCGGCATTGCCAGGGAAGAAATGTTCAAGGCTTTCAACATGGGAATAGGTATGGTCCTTGCCGTAAAACAAGAGGATGCGGATAAGACGATAAAGAAAACATCGTCTCTCGGTGAAAAAGCGTTTTTGATCGGTGAGATCGTAAAAGGGGACCGGCAGGTCATCGTAAAATGAAATATCAATCGTTGCGTGGCACTCACGACATACTTCCGGAAGAAACACCGGTATGGCAATATGTTGAGACGAAGATACACGACAAATTCCAGTCGTTCGGTTTTGAAGAGATCAGGACCCCGATAATAGAGCAGTCAGAGTTGTTCACTCGAAGCATCGGCGGTGCGACCGATATCGTATCAAAAGAAATGTACACATTCACTGATAAAGGAGGCCGCAGCATAACGCTCCGTCCGGAAGCGACTGCATCGGTTGTGAGAGCGGTGATCGAACACAGTCTTATCTCTAAAGATAAAGTAACAAAGACATATTACATCGGTCCCATGTTCCGTTACGAGCGTCCGCAAGCCGGAAGGTTCAGACAGTTCTATCAGGCTGGCATAGAGATGTTTGGAGCATCTTCTGCTTTTGCCGATGCTGAGGTCATACTTGCGGGGATATTGTTGTTCGGATCGTTCGGGATCAAATCCCTTGAAGTTGACATCAACTCTGTCGGATGTCAGGTCTGCAGACCTAAATACAATAAAGAACTTTCTTCTTTCTTGAAAGATCATTTGAGCGAGCTTTGCGTAGACTGCGGAGCGCGGTTCACGACAAATCCCCTTAGGATACTGGATTGCAAAAACGAAAAATGCAGGAAGGTGCTTGCAAGCGCCCCTTCTTTAAATGAGATGATCTGTGATGACTGTAGGGCCCATTTAGAGCAGACGGAGGATCTTTTGAAGCTTTCCCATGTCGAGGTCAGAAGGAACGATAAGCTTGTCAGAGGACTTGATTATTACACTGGTACGATATTCGAGATAGTCTCAAGAGAGCTGGGTGCGCAGAATGCGGTCTGCGGGGGAGGAAGGTACGACTCTCTCGTAAAAGAACTCGGCGGGAGCGATATCCCGGCGGTCGGAATGGCAATAGGGCTTGAACGCCTTATAGAGGTTATGAGGATGCAGAAGCTTCTTCCAGAAAAAGAACAAGGTATCTCGGTTTATATTGCGGCGCTTGGACAAGATGCGCAAAAGACCGCCTTTGCAAAGATGGTGGAGCTTTTGAAGGAAGGGATATGCGCGGACATGGATTTTTCAGGGAAAAGCCTGAAATCACAACTTAAAACTGCGGACAATCTCGGAGCTAGATATGTCCTGATGATCGGCGAAGATGAATTAAAGAAAGGTTCCTTTCCGCTCCGCGACATGAAGACCGGTCAGCAGAAAGGAATAAAACTAGAAGAACTGCTCAGGGAGATAGAACCAACATGTTAAAACGAGATCATAACTGCGAAGAGATAAATTCAAAAGATGTAGGGAAGGAATATATATTGAACGGTTGGGTGCACCGCCGCAGGGACCACGGGAACCTGATATTCATAGACTTGCGTGACAGGTCCGGGATCGTCCAGATAGTCATAAATTCAGAGAAAAAAGATCTCCACAAGATCGCGGAGCAGCTCCGGAGCGAGTACGTCCTTGCGGTAAAAGGCAAGGTCGCGAAAAGGGACGCCGCGTCCGTTAATACGAATATCCCGACCGGGGAAATAGAGATCATTCCGTCGGAGCTAGAGATACTGAACGTTTCTAAGACCCCGGCTTTTGAGATAGCAGACAGTGTCCAGCCGATAGATGAGAATACAAGACTAAAATATCGTTATCTTGATCTTAGAAAAGGACACATGAAGGAGAATTTGATACTCCGCCACAAGATGCTCAAGGCGGCTTCTGATTTTCTTGATAACGAAGGGTTCCTCGAAGTGGAAACGCCTTTTCTTGGGAAGAGCACTCCGGAAGGAGCTCGCGATTATCTGGTCCCGTCCCGCGTCAACCAGGGTAAATTTTATGCTCTTCCTCAATCT
>JAKLHX010000180.1 GCA_022709925.1 Candidatus Margulisiibacteriota bacterium | reverse complement strand
CCGTAGACGCACTATACAGATAAGGTATAATGAAGATAATGGGATAGTGCCCCGGACCATCATAAAAGAGGTCCATGACATCGGGCAGCAGCTTCAGGGCGCCAAGAAAGAGGGCCTTAAGAGGCTGAAGTCCGTGCTTGATCCGAAAGAAGTCCCTTTGATGATAATGGAGCTCGAGGAGAAAATGAGGCAGGCGGCGCTTGAACTCGAGTTTGAACAGGCCGCCAGGATCAGAGACCAGATAAAGGAGCTTAAGAAGCTATGGAAAAAATAGGAAGACTGATAACCGCGATGGCGACGCCTTTCGATAAGAACGGTGCCGTTGATCTTAAAAGAGTTGAAGAACTTGTTGAACATCTTATCAAGAACGGTTCTGACGGGATAGTCGTGCACGGGACTACCGGAGAATCCCCGACTTTGACCCATGAAGAAGAGTACGAACTTTATAAGACCGTTAAAAAAGCGGTCAACGGCAGAGCGAGCGTAATAGCCGGGACCGGTTCCAATTCTACTGAGACCACGATCAAGTCCACAAAAAGAGCCCAGGAGATAGGCTGTGACGCCGCTCTGCTGGTCGTCCCTTATTACAACAAGCCTTCCCAGGAAGGTCTTTACAGGCATTTTAAAGCGGTGGCGGATAATTCCTCTATACCGCTGATCCTTTATAATATCCCGGGGCGTACAGGGATAAACATGGCGCCTGAAACGATCGCGAAGCTTTCGCAGATAAAGAACTTTATCGGGGTGAAAGACGCGGCCGGCGATGTCAACCAGACATCGACCATAAGGATGCTTTGCAAAGACGATTTCATTATCTGGAGCGGAGACGATAGTTTGACGCTTCCGATGATGTCTGTCGGAGGTTACGGGGTCATTTCCGTGGCTTCGCATGTGGTCGGCAAAGACATAAAAGCGATGGTAGAAGCGTTCGCTTCCGGCAACACTAAAAAAGCGCAGGAACTGCATATAAAGCTCATGCCGATATTCAAAGTGCTTTTTATCACCAGCAATCCGTCGCCGCTGAAATATGCTCTTTCTCTGATGGGCATGGACTGCGGCGTTCCGAGACTGCCGCTGGTTGAACCGATGGAAAAAGAAAAAGAGCTCATATCAAAAGTCATGAAAGAATTGAAAATAATTTGAGCAAAATGCCTTTTAGGTTCTTTCGTAAAAAACAGAATAAACTTCAACTGATCCATATGGGCGGCCAGGGCGAGATCGGCAAGAACATGACACTCCTGCGCTATGGTAACAATATCCTCATAATAGACTGCGGCATGAAATTCCCTGATGCCGATATGCCGGGGGTCGACAAGATACTGCCGGACATGTCGTATATCACAAAGAACAAAGACCTGATAAGAGGATTGATATTGACCCACGGACACGAAGACCATATCGGAGCGATCCCTTACCTCTTGCGGGAGATAAATGTCCCGATCTACGGGACAAAACTCACTCTCGGACTTGTAGAGGGCAAATTAAAAGAATACAAGCTTCCCAAGAAGCCGCAATTACATGTTATAAAACCTAAGGACGAAATAAAGCTCGGGCCTTTTATGGTCGAGCCCATAAGGGTTTGCCACAGCATTCCTGATGCCGTTGCTTTTGCAATAAAGACACCTCTTGGGATCTTGGTCCATACGGGAGACGTGAAGATAGATTATTCCCCTATAGACAGGCAGCAGATCGACCTTCCGCGCTTCGGAGACCTTGGCAGGGAAGGCGTATTGCTCATGATGTCCGATTCCACTAACGCTGATTCGGAAGGAAGCACGCCTTCGGAGAGCACGGTCTCAAGGTTTTTTGACAAGTTCCTGAACTATAACAACGGCAGGATACTTGTCGCTTCTTTCGCCTCGAACATACACAGGATACAGCAGGTACTTGATTACGCCGTGAAATACGAGAAGAAGGTCTCTATCTCCGGCTTAAGCATGCAAAACGTCATAACGAAGGCAAAAGAACTGGGATACCTTCATTTTGATAATGAGCTTTTCGTGAAGCTGAACGATATCGCGAAAGTCCCTCCCAATAAACTTTTGATACTGACCACA
>JAKLHX010000018.1 GCA_022709925.1 Candidatus Margulisiibacteriota bacterium | reverse complement strand
TGTTCGGTTCTAACAGCGGATTCGACAGTATTGAGGAATGTTTCGGCGAATACTCAAGGAACATTTTTGCTGCCGAGACCGGTCTTTCTTCGGACCCGGCGATGAACTGGAGAATAAGCGCTCTTGACAGAATAGCCCTTATATCCAATTCCGATGCGCATTCTCCTTATAAGATAGGCAGGGAAGCCAATATGTTCGATACCGAGCTTTCTTATAAAGGCATAATTTCGGCGCTTAGGGCAAAAGACCCAAAAAGATTCTTGTACACGATAGAATTTTTCCCGGAAGAGGGGAAATATCATTACGACGGACACAGGTCGTGTAAAGTCTGCTCGCATCCGAGAGATACCCAAAAAAAGAAAGCCAAATGTCCTCAGTGCGGGAAACCGCTGACACTTGGGGTTCTCCACAGGGTGGAAGAGCTTGCCGACAGGGATGAAGGTTTTAAGCCGTATAACCCGATACCGTTCAAGAACCTGGTCCCTCTGATAGAGATATTTGCCGAAGCTTATGATAAGAGCGTGGACTCCGCATCCGTAAGGAACGATTATATAAAAGCCATATCATCCGGAGGCAGCGAGTTTGATATATTGCTCAACAGGTCCGCGGAGGACCTTTCTACTTTCATCCCTCCTATTGTGGTGGAAGGGATCGAAAGAGTAAGGAAAGGACAAATATCCATTTCTCCCGGTTATGACGGGCAGTACGGCGAAATAAAGATATTCAGTAAAAAAGACCGCGCAGCAAGATCAGATCAGGCCTCTTTGTTTTAGATCCGGATATTCTATGGAGTTTGTCAGCTTGGAATAGGTCCCGAAATCATAAGGATCTATGGCCAGAGCTTTTCTGTAATAATCAAAACTTTTCGCAAACCTGCCGAATAAAAAGTGCTCATCCCCGGCCAGGATGAGAGGACTTATCAGGTGCTCGCGTACTTTTACAAAGAGCCGATAGTCTACACATGAATTCCAGTTTATTCCCGATCCGATCTCTACAAAATCTTCTCTTGCATGTCCGTGAAAATCCGAACCGCCGTCCTTTTCGACCCCAAGATTTTCGGCCATATTTGAGAATAGCCTTTGCTGGCTTACGGAATGAAGAGGGTGGTCGGTCTCTATCCCGTGAAGAAGCCCTTTCCTTTTCAGGTCGCCTATGGTCCCGGCTATTTCTTCAAGGCTCATCCCGTATCTCATGTTCCTGCCGGGATGGGCGAAAGTGATCCATGCCCCTCTGTCGGCAAATCTTTGGAGAGTATCGGACATTACGGGCGTGATCGCGCTGCAGCCCAAAAGGTTATTAAGCGCAAGATAGTAAGTGAACTGTCTGAAAGCGTCCTTATCCTGAGGTTTTGGGGATAAGACCTCTACTCCGTTTGAAGCGAGCGACCCTACGATGTCCCCGGTCCTTTCGATATTCTGTCTCAATTTTTCGATCCCTGTCCTGTCGAGGTTCTTGAACCTGTCCAGGGCTGTTCTTATTATCCTGTGTGCATGAGAAGGAGCGATCCCTCTGCTCCTCATTATCCTGTGGAGCGCGTGTGTCCTGGGATCAAAGACTTTGGATATAAGATAGTTCGGAAGGTTCCTGGTCGAGATTATTTGCGCCACAAAGAGGTCCCTGTTCGCCTGCCTGTGTTCCGATACCATCTTTGGGAATTCAGGGTCAAAAGGATTGAAATAGCACTTGATATGCGTTATGTTCCCGTCAGGAAAGAACGTAAGCTCGACTCCGCCGAAGGTATAATCCACTCCTTTTTGTGCCGCCGACATCATGTCTTGAATTATATTTCCCGTCCTGTCATGGTCCGTCAATGCTATTGTCCCTACGGTCCTTTCGACGGCACGGTCAAAGACCTCATTAGGAGTGAACCTTCCGTCCGATATCGTCGTATGTACATGAGGATCGTTCAGCCTGACCGACTGCTGGAACAGCCTGTTTGCCATATCGGCGTTGATGACAGTATTTATATTGTCGGCGATCGCAGCCCTTTCCGCGGGAGTTGTATGCATTGTCGGAAGGCGCTTGAGCAGCCCGAGGCAATGGCTGGTCATTATATTGGTCTTTATGATCCTGGTTCTCATAATGTCCTTTTATTCCGCGGCCCGGAGTGTTATTACGAAACACTTGTCCGGTATGGATTGATATCTTATTTCTCCGCCGAACCCGTGTATTATTTGCGCGCAGGTGAGAAGCCCTATTCCCGTCCCGCCGTGGGTCGACTCGACTTTCCCTGTGAAAAGCCGGTTTGCCAGCGGCTTGGGTATAGGGGCCCCCGAATCTTTTACCTTTATCACGATGAACTTTTTATCGTTAGCGCTTTTACTGGTAGTCCACTCGATTTTTATTTGATTGTTCGGTTTGCAAAATTCAAGAGCGGCGTTCTTTATCAGGTTTATTATTATCCTTTGTAATTCTATGGAATTCCCTATGGCGCACGTCCTTTCTTCCGGCCCTTCATAGGAAATGTTTATTGATATGCTCTTTCCTCTTGCTATGGCTTCGGCTATGCCTTTGCCTATGGCGATCGAAGACCTTATCGCATCTGGCACCTCAAAATGCCGGTCTGTTTTGGTCTCTCCGGAACAGAAGTCTCGGAAACCTCTTAATATTGAAGATAAATGTTCGTGTGATCTTTCGATTGAGTCGAACCCTTCAATTATATTGGCCAGACTTAAGGTCGCTCTTGGCAGGTCTCTCAAAACCTCTGCTATGGCCTCCGGATCACGGGATGTGACGAGAGAACTTAAGAACATCCCGAGATCACTAAGCTCCAGCTTTGTTAATCCGACATAGCCTACGGCGCCCCCAAGCGCATTGTTTATATCGTGCAGCAATCCCGCGCCGACCTCTTCTATAGAGGCCTCGCTATCCATGATCATATCGCTTCTTTCCGCAAACACCCTCATTAAATATGCGTCTTTGAATCGTATTACCGCCGTCGGTAGTGGCCTTGTCGCGCCGGTGCTGTTAAGGAAAACCAGGCTTGTCCCGCAACAGGGGGCCGTTGTTCTTAATGCCGTGTAAAAACCGGCCAGATACTGAGGATGTATGAAGGTGTCGATCTTTTCTCGCAATATTTTGTTATCGTCAGTTCTTAACAAGGCGGAAAATTGCGGGTTTATATGGGATATATTCCGTAAAACCGTAGAAAAAACCGCAACAGGCGTTGATAGCCTGCTGCAAACGTTATTAGGTATACACCTGGATACCGGTGCCGTCAAAGCCTTGTTTATAGCTCCCATGCCTTATTTTCGTCAAAAACAGGCAGGGATTTCATGCCAAATACCGCTTTTTAAGCAGGCGTTTTCGGCGTTTCTAAAATCGGTTCCTCTTGTGCCTCTAAAGCTTTTGCTGCCATGGCGTCGTAATCAATTCCGGGAAGCGCCATTATTGAAGGTCCCGGATCGAATTGGTTTTCCATTCTTTCAAAGACCTGTTCAAAAACGGTCTGAGGATCTGTTTCATTGGCGCGGGACCTTTGTCCTCCTTGTTTGCAAGGACCTCCTATTTCTCCCGGTTCGTTAAGGGCGCATGTCCCTCCCGCAGACATCGCAAAAAGCATGGCCGTCTCAAGGTTCATATGTTCTGCTATTGCTACTGCCAATGCTCCCGCAGTGACATCTCCGCAGCCAAGTCCGTATTTTGGACGGTCAAGTTTCATGACATAGCGCGAAGCAGGGAAGTGCATCGGAAGATGTTGAGGGACCGGCAAAAGTACATTGTCATCTGTCGAATAAACATATGCTCCTTTTGTTCCATTGGTTATTACGGCATTTCTGAAACCGTGTTGTTTGAACCAGT
The DNA here is from genome assembly GCA_022709925.1 of Candidatus Margulisiibacteriota bacterium. Taxonomy (GTDB): domain Bacteria; phylum Margulisbacteria; class WOR-1; order JAKLHX01; family JAKLHX01; genus JAKLHX01. The sequence continues at coordinate 8,405 of JAKLHX010000018.1, read as the reverse complement.
CTAAAAGCGTCGGCATATTATTTTCGGACACATCCATTCCTGCTATCCCTTTTGCCTCATCAAAGTCCATGATAAGCGTGTCGATCAGATCGGCCGCGTTTTCACCTAAATCCCAATTCCCGCTCGGGTCGTGTGCCGTATTTAGTATGGTTATTACATCGGCGTCTTTCTTGTGTGAAGCGGCTTCTTTCACGCGCTCAAATATCCCTAGCACTCCCTGCGGATGGAATTTTGGCATGAGAAAGCTTCCTCCGACCATGAAAACATTCCTCGCGCCTTCATGTACTTCAAAAGCGGATGCAGAGAATGTCTCAAATGTTACTTCTCCGTTTGCTCCCGGTTCATGGATAAAAGTCCTTTGTGCGTCATGATCCCCTTCGACCTGTTCATTTATTACAAGGGTATGTGAGGTGTGTAGTCCCGGAACTTTTATTAATGTTTCTGTCGGCATATTATAGCTTGAAAAATATTGTGCAAGCTTGGTGCCGATCTGATCATTTCCCACTACTCCCCAATAACGCACCTGTCCCGCATTCGATGCCAATTGAAATGCCGCGAGAGCTGCAGATGCCGCCGGGCCGCCTTTGCTGAAACCGAGCCCCGATTTGTTCCATCCGTTTTGATTGCAAACATCCCCGATCGTGAGACCGCAGCCTGCTTTAAGTTGGGCTGTGGTCATCAGCTTTCCTCTTTCTAGGCCCGGGATCCCAAGGACGCTTCTTTGCGATGAAATAGCCTCCGCTCCGCTTAAATTCCGTATCGGAGTGGAATAATCTCCGCAAACATGCCCGTAGATATTTACTGAAAAAGGCCTTACTGCAGCAACCGTCATAATACATTCTCCTTCTTTATTTTTTTAAGATCATCCAAGACCTTATCGAACGATTTTTCTGAGAATTTCACTGATATAATTAATCCATGGCGAACTTTATAAAATTCCTCGGGACTGCCGGTGCGCGCATAGTTGTGGCAAGGCAGCTGCGGTCTTCCGCCGGGATATGGCTTAGCCTTGACGGCTCTAACATATATATAGATCCGGGGCCGGGAGCTCTTGCGAAATGTTTTGCCGCGCGGCCAAAGCTTGATCCCATGGACCTTGACGCGATACTTCTATCGCACAACCATCTTGACCATGCCGGCGATGTGAACGCGATGATCGAGGCCATGACACTCGGCGGCCACAAGAAGAAAGGGACCGTTTTTGCACCTATCAGCGCTTTCGAAGGAGACCCGATAATACTGAAGTATGTAAGGAAGTATCTGGATAAGACAACGGTACTAAAAGAAAAAGGCAAATATAAGGTCGGGAGCGTTTCCTTTGAAACCCCTGTAAAACATGTCCACGGTATAGAGACCTTCGGGTTCAAGTTCAAAGGCAAGGGGGCGACTTTGTCATATATCTCTGATACGCGGTTCTTCGACGATATGCACAGATATTACAAGTCGGATATCCTGATAATAAGCGTACTTAAAGACAAGCCGAGCAATTTGGACCATCTCTGTGTCGATGATGTGGAAAAGATACTGAAAGAGATAAGACCTAAGACCGCGATCCTTACGCACTTTGGCAGGTTCATGCTGGATGCGGGTCCCGAAAAAATGGCCGCCCGGCTTTCCAGGGACTGTAATACACGCGTGATAGCCGCCCGCGACGGAATGACGTTCAAATTTTAAGAAAACCGCAATACATCTGAAATTTCCCGGAAATCCCTCCGATATATGTATACAAAGAAAGAAACATGCCTACTATAAGCCAAACCGGATTGAGCAAAGTAAATACCTGGGTCGCCCAGCAAAGAGCTTTTAAAGCAGCAAATCCCCTGCACCGTGTTATTATCGATGTCGGAATGGAAAGCGTGCACGTCCCTTCTTGTGAAAAACTGATCGAAAGAGCTTATGCGGGCTCAAGCCATCTTCCGAAAACGGTCAGCGCGTTAAAATGTCTGGACCTTAGCAGGGTCTTTACTCAGATACAGGCCGATTTTGATAGGCCTCCCGGTGGTGCAGGAGGTCTCGGTATAATAAGCGAGACGCAAAATTGGACCGGCGCGCGTTTCGGAAGGGCTGGCCATTTTGGCCTGATGAACGTCAGCCTGCTACATTCAAAAAGAAGAGTGCAGTCTTTTGAGGGGACCAGACAAAAAGTGCAGTTCTTCGATGTGTCGCCGGAAGGCAAGGACGGATATCATTATCTCGGCAATTTCCTGTCCGTACAAAAGCGCTCGTAAAACTCTTTTAAGGATGTCCCTGTCGACGTGTGGATGTTCGACGGATATGAATCAGGCGGAGATTTTGTCCCGGCATTCCGTTTAAGCGTTCCGGGAATAACGGGAGAGCTTTACCCTCATTGTGAATCAATGGAAAACCTTGCCCAGATGCATGTTCTGGGGCAGGGAGGGTTCAAGCTTGCCCAGCATTTTGGGTTGCTCGGCAAAGACGATGCGATAGCTGACCTTGTCATCGGCCACGACGGACATACGGCATTCTTTAAGTTCAATATGTTCCTATGGTTCTATGAAAAATTCAATAATGATGTTGAAGCTGCTCTTCAGGCTACCAGAAAATTGTGCGTTGCGACGATCCATGCGCCGCAGAACGGGACCATCCCAAGGACCAAAGGAGAGATGGTCCAACAATTTTATCCGGAGGAGGCAGAAAGGCTTTGGGGCTCTTTTGCGCAGGATTTTGGCAGGGGGTCTAATGCGTTATTTGTTGAAATGCGAACGAGCAATTCAACCGGAGTTGTTTCTCCTATCCATTTGATGGTCACTGGGGCTGAAGAAAAGGCCACAAGCCGCCAGTTCTCCAATAGCGCTTTGAACCTGTTGCCCGACAATATCCGCGTCGACGACTTAAAAATATATCCCGACACCGTGGATGCTGAAAGCTGGCTCGGGATAGCTACCCAGCTTGTATTGGACAGGCATTTTGACGGATGGAGGCAGAATCCCGGGATGTTCTCTCAGCCGAATGTCGTTGACTCGGCTGTCTCAAGCGGAGATTTCAGGCGCGATCTTGCAGAGGCTTTTAGCGTCCAGGATGAGCATCTTTCGCAGATATTAAAACAGTATCTTCCCAGGGTGTTTAATGTTGAGATCCCGGATAACGCAATAGTTTTTGCCTCTTTGAGGAGGGCCACACAATATAAGATAGGTCTTTTGACCAGTTTCTTGCAGCACCATAAGATATTTGAAGAGATCTCACAACGATTGGGAAGGCCTATATTTTATCTTTTCGGAGGCATCGCCCATAAAGACGATTCGTCATCTATCGATGCTCTGGAACGGTTGTTGAACGATATTTCCGAAATAAACGACGAAGGCGGTAATTTTAGGGCTGACTATTTAAGAGATTACGATTACTATAAGGCAAAATGGATATTTCCGGGACTTTCCAGGAGAGGATGCTGGGTTGGGGCGACCGATCCGTTTTCAACACGTTCTCAGGGAACGGAAGCTTTTGGTCCAAGCTATCTTAAGTCCGCAATGAACGGATTATACATAATGGGATCTGATGACGGAGGGGCGGGATGTTTGAGGAATCTTCCGACCGTTTTGATATATGGACCAGCAACATTTGCGGGGGAAACAAGCTTTCACAATGACTTATGGAGCAATCCGGAAATAGCCAAACTGTCCAGGTTCCTTTTGTCCAGCGGTTTTATCCGGGTTTTTGAGAAAATGGCCACGCAGATATCCGGTGATCTGGACAGGTTTGAAAAGGGAAGGGGCTCCTATGCCCCAGGAATGGACGCAAAGATCCGTTCGATGTTCCATGCAATATCGAATTATAACGGACGCGTGCTAATGGAAGAGTACCTCAAAGAAACCGGCAGATAATATATTTTCGCTCAAGCAGCATTGTCAATGCGCCTAAAAGTCTATATAATAAAAAATCATGGGCGATAGTATTACCAAACTTAAAGTTCTGGGACTCATTCTTCTGGTCGCGGTTTCTATATTCATATATTATAAGATGCCTCTTACCAAGGGGCTCGATATACAAGGCGGAACACGTCTTGTGCTCCAAGCCGAAGATACCGGGACCGTCAAAGCGGGCGAGGATGCTATATCGGGTGTTGTTGCTGTCGTAAGGAACAGGATAGACGCGCTTGGCGTGACCGAGCCTACGATACAAAAAAAAGGCGACAAACAGGTGATCGTTGAACTTCCGGGAGTAAAAAATCCTGACCATGCAATAAAGATCCTGGGAGAAACAGCTCTTCTTGAATTCGTGGAAGCCGAATGGGCGCCTGCGGATGAGAAGGTCCTGACAACCGCAAAGATAAAGAAGATATACGGCGAGAACGCCAGGCTGGGTAAAGTAGAAGAAGAACAGAATGGAAGGGTCGTCAGCGACAGGCCGATAATACTCAAGAACTCGGTGCTTACCGGGGCCGACCTTAAAGGTGCCTGGCCGAGCGTGGACCAGTACGGCAATCCCGTGGTAGATATAGAGTTCAATGCCAAAGGCTCCGGCATATTTGCCAATGTCACCGAAAAGAACGTCGGAAGACCTATCGCTATACTTCTCGACAAAAAAGTGATCTCTGCTCCCAGCGTAAGGGAGCCCATACCTTCCGGAAAAGCGCAGATATCCGGTAATTTTACTGTAGAACAGATGCAGGACCTGGTGGTCCAGCTCAGAGGAGGTTCATTGCCGGTGCCGGTAAAAGTCGTTGAGACGAAGATCGTTGGCCCTACTTTAGGTAAAGATTCCCTTGATAAAAGCAAATTTGCCGGGCTTGTGGGGATAATCGCGATAGTCATATTCATGGTTGCTTACTACAGGTTGCCGGGACTTTTGGCGGTTATGGCACTTTTGGTTTATTTTTTCCTGACGCTTGCGGTTCTTTGTGTTTTGAGGACCACTCTTACGCTCCCCGGTGTGGCAGGTTTCCTGCTCTCTATCGGTATGGCTGTAGATGCCAATATAATAATATTTGAACGGCTTAAAGAGGAACTTCAAGCGGGAAAAAATCTGAGGATGGCCATAGACGTAAGCTTCCACAGGGCTTTTGCCGCTATCTTGGATTCTAACGTAACCACATTGATAGCCGCCGGGACCTTGTTCTGGCTTGGTACCGGTACAATAAAAGGCTTTGCCGTTACATTGAGCGTAGGTATTATAGCTAGCATGTTCACGGCAATAATCATAACTAAATTCCTTATGGACCTTATGATCGACTGGCATATGGTCGAAGACGAAAAAAGTCCGCTGCTATACAGAGGTTTTGGAAAATGAATATAATCGGAAAATATAGATTGTGGTTCTCTATATCGGCGATCTTCCTCATGCTCGGTTTGTTCGGGTTCTCATACAACTATCTCGTGAGAGGCAAGCTGATGAACTTCGGCATAGACTTTACCGGAGGTACCGAACTTACGCTGCGTTTTGACGATAAGGCCGCTATAGGAGATCACATAGGGGATGTAAGGGCAGTGCTTGCTAAATACAACCTGAAGGAAAGCGTCATTCAGCTTTCCGGGGAAAGGGACCTTAGCATAAGGACCGAACCTGTCGAAAGCGATACAAGAAGCAAGATGATCGAAGAGCTTCAGGGGAAATTCGGACAGATAGAACTTCTTGAAGCGGACACTATAGGCCCTGTTATAGGAAAGGAACTGAGGACCCAGGCTTTCTGGGCGCTTTTATTGGCGACCTTCGGGATCCTTATCTATATATCTTTCAGGTTCGAGTTCAAATATGCCGTTGCCGCCATAATAGCCCTTTGGCACGACGTCATTATAACTGTAGGGTTGTCGGCATTGCTCTGGTTGAGCGTCGACACGGCTTTTGTCGCCGCGGTGCTTACGATATTGGGATATTCAATAAATGATACCATCGTTATTTTCGACAGGATCAGAGAGAACGTTCTTAAGCCGTCCAAAGGGATCGTTAGCATGGAATCTACCACCAACACCAGCGTTCTCCAAACCATGGCGCGTTCGGTCAATACGGGATTGACCGTACTTTTTGTCCTTGTTTGCCTTCTCTTGTTCGGAGGGGTGACCCTAAAGGATTTCTCTATAGTCCTGCTTATCGGTATATCTTTGGGGATGTATTCTTCCGTGTTCATTGCCAGCCCTCTTCTTGTGCTGATGGAGAAAAATTTTGGCAAGCAAAAAGCCCGAAGAACGCGATAACCTTGGCCACAGGCATATAGCCGGCGGCATACTTATCATCGCTTTTGCCATATATCTGCTTTTTTGTGAAGCATCTTCTTCCACTTCTTCCAGTTGGACGGGCCTTTTCGGGCTTTACGGGGTGAAATGGCTCCTTGAAAAGATATTCGGCTTTGGCGTATGGCTTATGCCGATACTTTTGACTTTTATGGGAGCTGTGATGCTCACCATGCAATCACCGCGTTCTCTCAGGTCCCGGCTATTCGGCTTCACTCTGTTCTTTTTGACTTTCATAACGGCAGCCCAGATATTCTTCCCGAGGTATTATCTTGACGCTCCGGCACTTTGGATGAAGGGCGGAGGCGGGGCACTCGGGTTTGCTTTTGCAGCCGTATTTACAAAGATACTGGGTACGGCCGGGACCTATATATTGCTTTCCGCTTCCCTTATAATATCGCTGATCATGGGCTTCAACATAACAAGGATAGATTCTGTCGTCGAGTTCATAGAGAGCTTATGGCCTTCAAGAGAGGACGAAAACCTTAAAGACCGTCCAAGAAAAAAGAAGGTCAATATCGAAGGGCCTGTAATGGACGAAGAAGATTACCGCGAAGACAAAAATTCTATACCTTCACAGCTTAATCTGATCAAAGATATCGGGCAAAAAAGCGAAGCGGCCATCCCTGTCAGGGAAGATATCATAAAGGATGAGCCTAAAGAGGATCAGAAAATGGACCTCGATATTGTCCAGGACAAACCCCAGAAAAAGTATAAAAGGCATTCTTATAAACTGCCTTCTTTGGACCTTTTGAACACACTTACCGATAAAGAAAAACAAAAAGCGATGAAGCTGCGGGAGCTTACGCAGCAAAGAAAAACCGACCTTGAAAGAGTTTTGCAGAGTTTCGGGGTGGCTGCCCAGGTGGTGAACATCAGCATAGGTCCTGCCGTGACAAGGTTCGAGGTCCAGCCGGAACCCGGCGTCAAAGTAAGCAAGATCGCGAACCTCGCGGATGATATAGCCCTTAATCTTGCTTCGGGAGGCGTCAGGATCGAAGCCCCGATATTCGGTAAATCGGTCGTCGGCATAGAGGTCCCTAATCCTACGGTCACTCCTGTCAGGCTCGGCGAGATAGCAAGGACGCAGGAGTTCGTAAATAATGCTTCAAAATTATTCATAGGTATAGGAAAAGATATCGCCGGCGCTTCCATATTCGGGGACCTTACAAAGATGCCTCACGTACTCATTGCAGGTACTACCGGATCCGGAAAAAGCGTCGCGATCAATTCCCTTATAATAAGTATTCTCTTGCGGGCCAGGCCTGACGAGGTCAAGTTCATAATGATAGATCCAAAGATGGTAGAGCTTGCTACATATACGGATATTCCTCATCTTATGGCCCCTGTTGTTACCGACCCCAGAAAAGCTTCCGCCACGCTTAAGGACTGGGTGATAAAAGAAATGGAGCGGCGTTACAAAGAGTTCTTTGATGCCGGTGTCAGGAATATCCAAGCGTTCAATAAAAAAGTCGAAGCGATGGCACAGAAGAAAGAGAGCGACCCTGAAGCTTACGCGCCGGAACCTTTGCCTTATATCGTCGTGATAATAGACGAGTTGGCGGACCTCATGATGGTAGCGGCGGCAGAGGTCGAGACGACAATCTGCCGCATAGCGCAGATGGCCAGGGCGACGGGGATACATCTTGTGGTGGCCACGCAAAGGCCTTCCGTAGATGTCATAACAGGCCTGATCAAAGCGAATATCCCCTCGAGGATATCTTTTGCGGTCGCCACGCAGATAGATTCAAGGGTCGTCCTTGATATGAGCGGCGCGGAAAAACTTCTTGGACGCGGCGATATGTTGTATTCTCCGATAGGCGCGATGAAACCGACCAGGGTCCAGGGTTCTTTTGTGAGCGATGACGAAATAGAGCGCATCGTCGATTTCATAAAGGAGCAGGCCTCACCGGAATATTCGGAAGAGATACTCAATCTCAAGTTCACCGGCAACGACAAACAAAACCAGCAGAACGGTTCGCAAAGGGACGAGCTTTTTGCGGAAGCTGCCCGCATAATAATAGAGAGCGGACAGGCATCCACATCCCATCTTCAGCGCAGGATGCGTATCGGCTACAACAGGGCCGCCAGGCTTATGGACGAGATCACCGATGCAGGGATAGTCTCCATGCCGGACGGAGAAAATAAGCCGAGAAAGATACTGAAGACGATAAATGACCTTATAGCTCTAGGACTTATGGATAACGAATCAAAACCAGAATA
>JAKLHX010000179.1 GCA_022709925.1 Candidatus Margulisiibacteriota bacterium | reverse complement strand
GCCGGTTCGTGTGTCATAAGATAAAAATTCACGTCCCCGCCGGTCCCGAACGGGAAATTCGCCAGGACCCTTCCTAGAAGGTCTTTGTCTATGGTGTTCTTGTTAAAGTCAAAGACTTTTGCGGAGCCGTTCACGTCGCATACGATCTTCCCTTCTTTTGCGTTATATGATTTTTCGAGCGACATAACGGTCTTGCCGCCGGCATCTTTCATGGTCTGTTTTACTTCGTAAGGAGTGACGACGCCCGCGGATATCTGGTAATATCCCGTCACTTTCCAGGTCTTATAGGAGTTGTTATTCCCGAAATTGCCTTTTCCGTTCTCTTCGGTGTAATAGAACGGCTTTCCGTTGAAACTGGTCTTTATCGTGGAAAGAGTGGATTGCCAGCGCGGGTTGCCGGTGGATTTGTCGTAGGCAATTATCTTTGCTTTGCCGGTCTCTATGGGCAGGGTCTTTAAAGTGTCCGCCGTGCACAAGCTTGCCGTTAATAATATCGATATGACAGCAATTAAACGGATCATTCTCATTTTGTTCTCCTTTAGCCGGATTTTGCGATCCTCCTGTACATTTTATAGGTAAGCCGGCTAAAAATCAAATGTGTTACAATTATTGCAAAATGAAAAAGATAAAGGTCGCTTTTTTTGACGCAAAACCATACGATACGGACTTCTTTAATGAGGCCGATAAAAAATACGGTTTTGACATGAAATATTTCTCTGACATACTTACCCGCGATAATGTGCTTATGGCCCGGGGATTCGATGCCGTGTGCTGTTTTGTAAATGACAAGATAGATGCCCAGGTGATAAAGACGCTCAAAAGAAGCGGCGTGAAGCTTATTGCTCTAAGGAGCGCCGGATATAACAATGTGGACCTTAAAGCCGCGCACGGGACTCTCCATGTCGTAAGGGTCCCCGCATATTCTCCGGCCGCGGTCGCCGAACATGCGGTAGCCCTTATGCTTACTCTCAACAGAAAAACGCACAAGGCGTATATGAGGACAAGGGAAAGCAATTTCAGCATCCAGGGACTTCTGGGTTTTGATATGGAGGGCAAGACGGCGGGAGTTATAGGTACGGGCAGGATAGGCAAGTCGCTTATAAAGATACTCAGGGGTTTTGGCATGAAGGTCCTTGCTTATGATCTCCATCCTGATGAGAAGTTCGCAGAAGATACAGGGATGCGCTACTGCGGTTTGGATGAGATATACAAAAAAAGCGACATTATCTCCCTTAATTGCCCTTTGACCGCGGATACTTTCCATATGATAAACAAAAAAAGCATCAGCAGGATGAAGAGCTCTGTGATGATAATAAATACCGGCAGGGGCAAGCTGGTGGATACAAAAGCCCTGATAGAGGCCCTTAAAGAAAAAAAGATAGGGTCCGCCGGGCTTGATGTGTATGAAGAAGAAAGCGATTACTTCTTTAAGGATTATTCTTCGAGCTTTATTGATGACGATACTCTGGCAAGGATACTTACCTTCGGAAATGTCCTCATAACGTCCCATCAGGCTTTTTTTACCAGAGAAGCGCTGTCTAATATTGCATCGACAACCCTCGAGAACATCAGGCTTTACTTTCACGGCGGAAAATTGCCGAATGAGATCTGTTACAAGTGCGGCAGGAAGATCTGTCTGAAAAAAACAAAAGGCAAATGCTTTTAAAAACGCTTCGTTTATTATAGAATAGTGGGAGAATGGACAAGAACATCCTTGACCTTATAGGCATCGACACTTCCAAAGAGGAATATCTTAAGGATATTTCCGATTCAAAATTCTATGGGTTTCCCATAGAGCCCATAATAAATGCCGAAAAAGCTTTAAGGGCAAAAGACACTCCTTCGGTCGCATATTTTTCTATGGAATACGGTCTCGCCCCCAGCATATACCACACTTTTGAGACAAAGAACGAGATAGATGAATCCAATGTGTCCAGGAACCACGAGATATTCTCTAACATGAACCAGATGGATTATTTCCATCACATAGTGATCGAGAAGCTCCTTGATCTGCCGATCTATAGCGGGGGATTAGGCGTTCTTGCCGGGGACACGCTTAAATCCGCCGCGGATATGGGGGTTTCTCTTGTCGGTATCGGCATACTATGGCACAAAGGATATTTCCAGCAGAAATTCTGGTTCCGCGGCGGCGGACAGTTCCCTGAAGAACTTTCAT
>JAKLHX010000178.1 GCA_022709925.1 Candidatus Margulisiibacteriota bacterium | reverse complement strand
GTCAGGCGAGACCATTCAGGCAAGCATACAGATAGGCGAGTACGATGTTAAGGTGCGTGTGGATTTTTCATGCGGTTTTAGAGGATATCTAAAGGACGTTTCTACGTTGAACGGAGATGCCGATGTGAACGTGGCTTACCTGTCAGGATTGAGCCCTGATGTTGGGCACGTTAACTTTAAAATGAAAGTGGTGGACGGGATATTCGAGGGCTCTTTTCCGAGGACGCCGTTCTACGGCGGCGCGATATACGGGCAGGCCAGGACGGACATCAAGAAATGGGGGGTAGAACTCCATATCGATGATTTTGACCTTTCGGATTTTTCAAGGATATCCCCGAAGTATAAGAACCTCAGAGGGAACTTTGACGGGACCCTTGTCTGTGTCGCGGACTGGGACGATCCCGGAACGGCCAAAGGAGGAGGGTACGTCGATCTTGAGAAAGCGAACCTGCGAAACGTCCCGATATTCTCGAACACTGAAGCCGGCATTGCCAGCCTTGAGGCCGGTTTTGAGATGCCGGAGATAGAGAGTATCAACGGCAATTTTGAGATCAGCGACAAAAAAGTAACCCTTGAGAACATGTTGTGCAAAGCATACAGGTTGAGCCTTTATCTTGCCGGTTATATAGAATTTAACGGGAGCACTTTTGTCACCGCCGGGATAAGGTTCATCGCAGGGTTCTGGAAGACCGTGAGGCAGGTACTTCTGCCGGTCACTATACCTTTTGATATCGCGGCAAGCTCCGTCAAGATAAATATCACCGGGAAATGGCCCGACCTGAACCAGTCGACATCCATACAGGACCTGCGGTGGGTGAACGAGTTCTTTAATGCGGAAGTGAAGCCGGACCCGAAGAAATATAATCTGGATGATTTTTGGGAAAATTGATTGACATAAAGATGTCGCGACACTATTATATTATCAAGGAGATAAAAAAGTGAAAAAATTCTGGGCGGTATCGATGCTTGTTCTTACCTTGGCGCTGATCGTGTCAATAATGTACGGTTGCGGACTGTTCCAGGGGGGCAGTAAGGCCGACCTGAGCGATCAGAAGCTTAATGATATGGTAAAAGCAAGATGGTCTTCTTATATTGCCGCCCATCCGAGCTGGGAAGGCGAAGTATACATATACATAATGACGCCGAAAGGCAATTACTTCTCTTCCAGCGACTTAAGCAACGGCAACAAAAGCAATGTGCATTTCCGCGGAGCAAGCTGCACGAAGATGTTCACCGCCGCAGGTATCATGCTTCTCCACCAGCAGGGGAGGCTCAACATCAACGACAAGATAACCGCGCTGATACCCGGCTCGACAGAGCCGTATGTGCCAAGTACCGCGGATTATAACATCCCGAACAAAGGCGATATCACGATCAAAATGGTCTTAAACCACAGGGCGGGCATATGGGACATATCAAATTCAGCTATTCCCCCGACCGCTGAAGCCCCGTACAAAGGGCAGAGTTATATCGGCTATGTGGAGGAGAAAGATCCTTTGCATACTTTCACTTTTGACGAACTGGTAGGGGTGGTGGCGTCAAATCATTTGAGCTATTTTAAACCTGATACGTCTTACCACTACAGCGATACGGGATATTCCCTTCTCGGCAAGATCATCGAGAGGGTCTCCGGTAAAAAGTACGGGGAGTTCATAACGCAGAACCTGACGCTCCCGAACGGGCTTACACAGACATCGTTTCCGTATCTCGGTAGTGACCAGATAATCCCGGCGCCGTTCGTCAAAGGGTATTCTTATTTTAAAGGAAAGGCCTACGACACGACGCAGGACAATATGACTCCGCACGTCGCGGAAGGCAACGTAATATCAACGCTTTCCGATCTTGGGAACTGGACAAGGAAGATGTTCAGGGGCGAAGCGGGGCCAAACCCTGCCACGGTCGCGATGATGAAAGAGGGGACAGATAAAGGCGCTTACGGGCTTGGGTTGTCTTATGTGAAGGGCCTAGGATTTGGTCACGACGGCGGTCATGCGGGTTATGCCACGGTCGCCAAATACGATCCTAAACAGGACGTGACCGTCATCATCTCCGCCGGCGCGATCAGCTTTGATGATATTTATAATTACTATAATTTCTTACACGATATGGGGAGAGAAGCGAAAACTATACTTGGGTATTCAGCGGGGGAGTAGGAAGATAATATTGTCCTTACTATTC
>JAKLHX010000177.1 GCA_022709925.1 Candidatus Margulisiibacteriota bacterium | reverse complement strand
TAAGGTAATCATGAAGATATTGGTCACAGGAGCGCTCGGACATATAGGGTCAAGGTTCATCCACAGCATCAAGCCGGGAGATTTTGACGAGGTGATAATGCTCGACAACCTCGCGACACAAAGGTACTGTTCTCTTTTTGACCTGCCTGAGGGTGTCAAGTTCAGGTTCTTTGAAGAGAATATATGTACTGCCGATCTTGGTCCTTATTTCAAGGGCGTGGACATAGTCCTTCATTTTGCCGCTATGACCGAATCGGCAGGAAGCATAGATAAGCAAAAAGAGGTCGAAGAGGTGAATCTTCTCGGTACAGAAAGAGTGGCCGCTGCCTGCAGGAAGAACGGATGCAGATTGTTCTTCCCTTCAAGTACAAGCGTTTATACTTCGGCATCGGAATTTTTGGATGAGGACAGTGAAACAGATGAAAATAAAGCCCAAACCCCTTACGCCGCTTCAAAGATAATATCCGAAAAGATGCTGGCGGGAATGGGCGAGAGTAACGGATTTAGATATGTGGTTTGCCGTTTCGGCACGATATTCGGCAGGTCTAAGGGCATGCGGTTCCATACCGCGGTCAACAAATTCTGCTGGCAGGCGGTGATGGGACGTCCTCTGTCCGTATGGAAGACCGCTCTCGAGCAGAAACGCCCCTATCTTGACCTGGGAGATTGCGTTGAAGCGATAAAGTTTGTTATAAAAAATGACCTTTTTAATAACGGAACATATAACGTGGTTACGCTCAATTGCGCGGTCAAGGACATAATCGAAGCTATAAAGGCATATGTCCCTGATGCGGAGATAAAATACGTCGATTCAAAAGCCATGAACCAGCTTTCATATATAGCGTCCACCGGACGTTTTGAGAAGATGGGGTTCAAGTTCAGCGGAGATCTCGGAAGGTCCGTTAAAGATACGGTCGACATGCTTAAGAACGCCTTTAGGAGTTAGAAGTGTATGCATGAAAACATTAAGATAAACAGGGAAGACTATACGGTCCTTTTAATGTTGAAGGACAGGTTTTCGTTCACAAAAAGATGGCTGAACTATATGGCCGCCATAAAGTTCCCCTACAAGGTATTCATTGCCGACGGCAGCGCTGACGATCAGGCGAGACACTATCTTGAATCGAACAAAGAAAAGTTCGGATGCCTGGACATAAATTATGTCAGATATCCTTATGATGAGAACTATTCCGTATATTACAAAAAGATTGCCGATGCCTTGGGAAAAATAAAGACAAAATATGTTTCGGTCTCGGACAATGATGATTTTTATGTGGTCGAAGGCATCGCAAGGAGCATTGAGTTCCTTGAAAAGAACGGGGACTATTCTTCGTGCAGAGGAGAAATCTCATCTGTTGCCGTGTACGCGCCATCCGACAGGCCGGACCTGAAATTCTTGTACGGGAAAGCAGGGGATATAGTTTATAAATACTACTATGGGGAATCAATAGAGCTTGAAGGATCTTCGCAGCGTGTAATGCGCCACGCAGCTAAATACGACCCGACTTTCTATGATGTTCACAGAACAAGCCATTTAAGGATGTGTTTTGAAACGCTTCGCGATATCGATCCGGAAAATCTTTATATAGCAGAAGGGTTGACAAGTTTTTTAACCGTCGCTTCCGGGAAAATAAAAAGGCTGCCGTGTCTGTATTATGTCCGTCAGACGAATGCTCCCGGCTCTAGCAATGCCGCGGAAGCCAAGAGATATGATTTCTTTGAGAGGATGCTGCTTCCCTCATGGTCGCATGATTATAACAGTATGTCAGGTGCTGTGGCCGGGATCATCAGCAAAAAAGATGATATTACGATGGATGCGGCCGGTGCTATTTTTATGAAGGCTTATAAAAAAAGCGTTTCACACAATATCATATGGTCCATGAACAGGGAAGACAGGAGAGAGGACGGGGCCTTCGTTAAGTTGGTAAAAAAATTGTCAGGACTGAAGATAAGGTTTTTTAGGGGGGCTTTCTGGAAAAGCCTTACAGGCATGTTCGGCAGGGATCGGAAATATTTTTCTGCCATGTTGCCTATTATCGATTTTATTTGCGGGGAAGACAAATGAAGAATAAAAAAGTGGTTTTGTTCGGTTCCAGCTATATGGCTGAGGAATATTTAAAAGTGCTTAAGGCGCTTGATTGCGAGGTGTCGGTCGTCGGAAGGAACGAAGAAAAAGCCAAAGGACTTGCGCAAAGATATTCCTGTGCCGGATA
>JAKLHX010000176.1 GCA_022709925.1 Candidatus Margulisiibacteriota bacterium | reverse complement strand
TCTTTTGCCTCGATCGCCTGATGCAGTCCTTCGCTGTAGCGCCTTCCGGTCATCAGGCGCCCGGTGAACTCATCGACGATTATGATCTCTCCGTCCTTGATTATGTAATCGATATCTTTCTTGAACAGCGTATGCGCCTTCAACGATTCTCCGATGCTGTGGGCAAGGTCTATGTTCTCCATATCATAGAGATATGCCAGGCCGAGGAGTTTTTCTATTTTCCTTACGCCGGTCTCCGTAAGAACGGAGTTCTTGTTCTTCTCATCCACCGTATAATCAAGGTCCCTTTGCAGTTTTCTGGCGACCTGATCGCCCTTATAATATGTCTGAACATCGTCATCCACCATGCCGGATATTATAAGAGGGGTCCTTGCTTCGTCTATCAGGATATTGTCCACCTCGTCGACGATCGCATAGTTCAACGGCCTCTGCACGCAATGTTCGATCGAGACCGCCATGTTATCGCGAAGATAATCGAACCCGAACTCGTTGTTGGTGCCGTAAGTTATGTCGCAGGAATAGGCTTTTTTTCTCTCAACATGGTCCATATCGCCTTGAAGCGTCCCGACGGAAAGCCCTAAAAAGTTGTAGATCGGGCCCATCCACTGGCTGTCGCGCTTTGCCAGGTAATCGTTCACGGTGATGAGATGGCAGCCTTTTCCCGAGATGGCGTTGAGATATATGGGCAGAGTGGCGACAAGCGTTTTTCCTTCTCCTGTTTTCATCTCGGCTATCTTGCCCTGATGAAGGACTATGCCGCCCAGCAATTGCACATCAAAATGGCGGAGACCGATCGTACGCACGGATGCTTCCCTGACACAGGCAAAAGCTTCCGGAAGTATATAGTCAAGACTGGCCCCGTTAGCCAACAATTGTCTGAAGTGACCGGTCTTACCTGCAAGATCCTCGTCGGAAAGTTTTTTTATCTCATCTTCAAAGGAGTTTATCTTCTCGACTATGGCATAGAGATGTTTTATCTTTTTCTCGGGAGATATCCCGAGAAGACCGGCGATCAGTTTTAAGACCATTTATTCCTCGGATGTAGATATTTCGTGTTTGGCTTTTGCCATCTCGCGTCTTTTTTCGTGTATGAGCTTGTCCTTGAATTTCTTTATCTGCTGGTCGATCTTGTCGATAATAAGGTCTATCGAAGCATACATATTGTCCGTGGCTTCGGTGGCATGAAGGACAGTACCGGAAGCAAATACCGACACCTTTGCGATCTGCCTTTGCGTCTCTTCTTTTATCTTGTTGACCTCAAGTTCTATATCTATCTGCTGTATGTTGTGAAAAAAGTGCTCTATCTTTGCCAGCTTCTTCTGCGCGTATTCCTTTAAGGAATCCGTAAGTTCAAGTCCTTTTCCCTGTATGTTTATCTGCATTTTATTCCTCCGTTTCAAAGAAATTATATCACAACGGCAGTGTCCTTGAAAGGACCAGGGAATGGACGGATCCCGCCCCCGCGCTCAAAAGACATCTGCGGCATTCATCAATAGTCGCCCCGGTAGTATATATATCATCTATAACAAGGAACTTCTTACCGCAGACCTTGGCCGGATCTTTTACCGTAAACGCCCCTTTTATATTCAGCGCCCGCTCCCTTGGAGAAAGCTCGAACTGGTGCCTTGTGTCCCTGGACCTTATAAGAACATCACAGATAACCGGTTTGCCGGTCTTCTTTGAAAGATCGGCAGCTATCTCGGCCGATTGATTGAACCCTCTTTCCGCCATGCGCTTATTATGAAGAGGAATGGGCACTATAAGATCAAAGTCTGCGAAAGGGTTATGATTAAGCATGATAAAGGAAAGATCGCGCGCTATTTTCTTTTTAAGCCTGAACTTTAACAGTTTAATAGCCTTTTCCAGCACCCCTTCGTAAGCCCCTACAAAATAAACGTCACCCTCTATCCGGTCAATGAACTTTATTCGTAAAAAACAGCCTTCACATATGCATTTTTCGGAATATCCCCCGCAAATAAGGCATTTCGGAGGGAATAACAGCTTCAGCAACGTGTTCAGCATGTCTAGCATAATGACTGCCAAGCAATATTCCCGCCGTGGGAGAGCAAGTATTTTCTTGAATTTACGATAGTCCTATGTTAATATCTATGGCATGACAAATTGGGAAGACATATTGGAGCTTCTTGAACAAGGCGAAGGACAATCCCTTGAGTTCGAAAAGAACATCCCATCGGAAGACGATATAGCAAGGGAATTTGTGGCTTTTTCCAA
>JAKLHX010000175.1 GCA_022709925.1 Candidatus Margulisiibacteriota bacterium | reverse complement strand
AGATAAGCCCCAGGTTGGTCATGTATCCGGTAGTGAATATGGCTGCCGATTCAGCTCCTTTTATGCGTGCGATTTTTTGCTCAAGTGTGTTATGTAGATCGAGTGTTCCGCAAAGTATCCTTGACCCTCCCGTACCAACCCCATATTTCTTTATGGTGTTTATGGCCGCCTCAACCACCTTAGGGTGATTTGCCAGGCCCAGATAATTATTGGATGCGTAGTTAATCATCGTCTTGTTCTTATAGATGATATTGGCGTCAGTAGATGAGTTTAATTCACGTAGATAATAGTACGCGTTCTGATCTCTAAGGTATTTTTCGCGCTGCAGCAATTCATGGAACTTATCAAAAATACTCATATCATTGCATAGATTATTGCATTCCGAACGGCAAAGTTCAATACGTCATAATGATGTGTTCCGCGATTAATATTCCTCCTTTTTGATTTTTCTGCTAATATATTCCCATGGCAAAATACCGTATCGGGATAGATGTCGGGGGTACGTTCACCCATGCCGTTGCTATAAATAATGATACTTACGAGTTGGCCGGGCAGGCAAAAGTCCCTACCACGCACAGAGCGGAAAAAGGCGTGGCGGCCGGAATAGTTGATTCCTTGAGCAGACTTCTCTCGGAACTTTCCATAGACCCCAAAGACGTCATATTCATCGCGCACAGCACGACGCAAGCTACCAATGCTTTGCTCGAAGGGGATGTCGCGTGTGTCGGGATCATCGCGATGGGCAGCGGACTTGAAGGGCGAAGGGTGAAAAATGAAACAGACCTGGGGGATATAGGTCTGGGAGATGGCAAGGATATCAAGGTCCGTCACCGATTCCTCGAGATCCCGGAACTTGTTCCCGAGAAAATAAATGAGGCCGTGGACGGATTATTGAGGGAAGGTTCTCAGGTCATTGTAGCCGCAGAAGCTTTTTCGGTAGACGATCCCGAGAACGAGAATAAAGTGATCGATGCCGTTCTGAAAAAAGGCATTCCAGCGGTCGGAACACACGAGATCTCGGGCCTGTACGGGCTCAAGATGCGGACCAGGACCGCGGTGATAAACGCCAGTATCATGCCAAAGATGATGGATGCCGCTCTTGCTACCGAAAAATGCGTAAAAGATACAGGTATTGCCGCCCCTTTGATGATAATGAGGAGCGACGGCGGAGTAATGAGTATAGATCAGATGAAAAAACGTCCCATACTTACGATCTTGTCCGGGCCGGCTGCGGGCATTGCGTCAGCTCTGTTGTATGTAAAAGTTTCCGACGGGATATTCCTTGAAGTCGGAGGGACCAGTACCGATATCGCCGTGATCAGGGACGGCAGGGCGCTCGTGAGATCGGCAGTGATAGGCGGCCATAAGATATTTTTGAGAACGCTTGATTCAAGGACCGTGGGAGTTGCCGGCGGGTCCATGCCCAGGATAGTCAATTCAAAAATAGTAGACGTTGGCCCTAGAAGCGCACATATTGCGGGGCTTGCGTATTCGTGCTTTGCGGAGTCCCTTGTCGTCGGGGCAGATTTCAAACCTGCCCTTACACCCGCCATTACTGACGAGGGATACTTCTCTATAGAAGGTGGTATGACCGTTACGACAACCTGCGCCGCGAATCTTCTTGGGCTTGTCAGACCGCAGGATTGGGCTTTCGGGAATAAAGGATCAGCAGCGAAAGCGATCGGAGTTTTGGCGGGAACATTGGATGCAAGGACGGATTTAAAACCCGCCCATACGGAGTTGTCGGTTGTAAATAGTGTTGCCGAAGAAATTTTGAAACTTGCTTCTTCAAAGATAATCAAAACGGTGAACAGCCTCATAAAGGATTATAAGATCGAAAAACAGCAGGCCGTGCTTATCGGAGGCGGCGGCGGGGCTGCTGCCATAGTCCCTTTCACGGCTTCAGCGATGGGGCTTCCTTTTAAGATCGCCGATAATCATGCCGTCATATCCGCAATAGGGGCTGCTTTGGCGATGGTGACCGATACTATAGAGAGATCCTCAATAGACCCGACAAGGGAAGACATATTAAAGATCCGGAAAGATGCCGAGGATTCCGTGTTAAGCATGGGAGCATCCGCAGGGACCGTGGAGGTCACCGTTGAGATCGACAGGCAAAAGAACATACTCAGGGCCACCGCTTGCGGGGCTACCGAACTAAAGAAAAAGGACCTTTCCCTGAAAAAAATCTCTGAACAGGAGAGATGTTCTATTGCCGCAGCATCGATGGGGTTGGAGAAAGAAGGATTGCGTCTCGCGGCCG
>JAKLHX010000174.1 GCA_022709925.1 Candidatus Margulisiibacteriota bacterium | reverse complement strand
TCGATGCCCTGAAGCGCGCTTCCGCAAGAAGCATCACTGCGGTCATCCCTCATCTTCCGTATGCCAGGCAGGACAGGAAAGCGGCTTCCCGCGAGCCGATATCAGCCAGGCTTATAGCCGATCTCTTAACGGTTTCGGGAGTTAACAGGATAATAACCATGGACCTCCACTCCGACCAGATACAGGGGTTCTTTAATATCCCTGTGGACCATTTGACCGCTACGCCGCTGTTGGCTAACTATATAAAATCAAAGAACATAAAGGACCCTGTCATAGTTTCTCCGGACACAGGCAGGGCCAAGACGTCCAAAAAATTCGCGGACAGGATAGGGGCTCCTCTTGCGATAATACACAAGCAGAGGCCGGAACACAGCAAATCAGAGGTGCTTCATGTGGTAGGCGATGTAAAAGGCAAGACCCCGATAATAGTCGATGACATGATAGATACTGCCGGCACGGCGACAGCCGGAGTAAAGGCCCTCCTGGATATGGGGGCGAACAACGAAGTATATCTTATGGCGACGCACCCGATATTTTCGGGGCCTGCGGTCGAGAGGATAAACAAGGCGGGATTTAAAGAAGTGGTGGTCACGAACTCCGTGCCGATATCCCCGGAAAAGAGGATGCCGGCGCTCAAAGTATTGTCTATTGCTCCTATGCTTGCGGAAACGATACAAAGGGCTTATGATAATCTTTCAATAAGTTCGCTGTTCGACTAAAAGGGAGAGTTAAATGGTAAAGATCGGATTAATAGGTCTTGGGACCGTCGGAAGCGGCATCGTTTCCGTTCTTCAGGAGAATTCCGGCCACATAAAAGAAAAGACCGGGATCGCGATAGAGATAGCCAAGATCGCGGATACCGACCTTTCAAGATGTAAGGCCGCTTCAATAGACCCTTCTTTGATGACGAAGGACGCCTACGACCTGATAAACGATCCGTCCATCTCTGTGATAGTGGAAGCTATAGGAGGGGAAATCCCCGCTTTAAAATTTGCGCAGGACACTCTTAAGGCCGGCAAGCATTTTGTAACGACCAACAAAGAACTTATCGCAAAACACGGACAAGAGCTCCTTTCTTTGGCAAGAGAAAAGGGCCTTTGGGTGCTTTTTGAGGGATCTGTCGGAGGCGGCATACCTATCATGAGCCAGCTGAGAAGCTCTCTTGCGTCCAATAAGATAGAAGAGATATTCGGGATCGTCAACGGGACCACCAACTATATACTTACAAAGATGACCGAAGAAGAAATGGAGTTCGGGGATGCCTTAAAGCTTGCCCAGGCGAACGGGTTTGCCGAGAGCGATCCTAAGAACGATATCGACGGTTTTGACGCTTCCTATAAAGCGGCCATATTGGCTTCATGCGCTTTTGACGCGAACATAAAATGGGAAAACGTATATTTTGAAGGCATAAGGAAGATATCTCTTGAAGACATCAAGTTCGCGAAAGAGATGGGCTATACGATAAAATTGCTTGCCGTCGTAAAAAAAGACAAGTCATCCATAGAAGTAAGGGTCCATCCCACATTGATCAGCGCGGCGCATCCTCTTGCCTCGGTAAAGGACGCGTTTAACGCGATATATGTAAAAGGTAGTGCCGTAGGGCAGGTCATGTTCTACGGTAAAGGCGCCGGAAGCCTGCCTACGGCTTCGGCTGCGGTATCGGATGTGATAGAGATCGCATCCGCGGGAAGCGCCCCATACTATCCGCTCTTAAAAAATCACGATATTAAAAGCATAGACGATGTTGAAAGCCGATATTATATAAGGTTGAAGACGGCCGATAAGGCCGGAGTGCTTGCGGCAATCGCGGGAGCTTTCGGTGACAACGATGTCAGTATCCAAAGCGCTCTCCAAAAAGGTACTGTTGATAATATCGCCACAATTGTTATAATAACTCATAACGTAAGAGGCAGGAATTTTTCCGAGGCCATGAAAAAAATCTCCGGACTGCCGGCGATAATAGAGATCGCCAGCGTGATCCGGGTAGGAATGGAGTAGTGTAATGATAGGAATCCTTTCGCCTGTGATGAAAAAGGTTGTAGATGAGGAAGAAAGCTATCCGTCACCTTCGGCCAAGACTAAAATAAACAAGGCCATAGGCCGCTACAAGCTTCTTTCGAGAGCCCAGAAGTGGAAAGACTACATGGACGACATCAAGTTCGCCCTTGCAGACCTTTTGGTGGCCAGGGGAGAGGATACTGATTATAAAGAAGCCCTCAATTATTACAACTTCATAGTTTCAAAGACCAAGAACGACATGCTTAAAGGCCGGGCCATG
>JAKLHX010000173.1 GCA_022709925.1 Candidatus Margulisiibacteriota bacterium | reverse complement strand
CCACCCAAAAGGAGATATTGTTCACGGCCTTGGTGTTCTTAAAATGTTTTTCGAGTTCTTTTACTTCTATAGATCTCATACAAGGTCAATTTTACCATCATTAAATTTGCTTGTCTTTTTACTTCATCTATTCTAAACTGTTGTAGTTAAAAGGGAGGCCGAGTATGGACTTTTTGCTCCATCCGAACAGTTTTTTGCTCTTATTCTTCTTGTTCTTGATCTGTGTCGTTGTTATCGTCATCCTGTATAAAGTCCTCCAAAGCATATCCGGACAGCTTTCCGCTGAAGAGATAAAGAATGCCGAAAAGATATTCAGGCAGAACCGGGAAATAGAAACGCTCCTCGATTCTTCTCCGGTCATGATCTATTACAAGGACAGGGAGAACCGGCTCATCCGGGTGAATAAGACATTCTCGGATTTTATAGGAAAATCCCGGAGCCATATAGAAGGGAGGTCGGAATTCGACCTTTTCCCGGAGATGGCCGACAAATATTGGCACGACGATATGAAGATAATCTCTACAGGGAACCCGAAGAAGAACATAATAGAGAAAGTCCCGACAAGATCAGGGGAGCGATGGGTCCAGACGGATAAATTCCCTGTAAAAGATACCAATGACATGGTTACGGGAATAATGGGCTTTTCCGTGGATATAACCGACAGAAAAAGAGCCGCCGATCAACTCCGCAAGGATAGGACGAAATTCCAGATGCTCTTTGACAGCGTTTTTGACGCTATTTTCCTTGAAACATTGGACGGCAGGATAGTCGACTGCAATAAGGCGGCGGAGAAGATGCTCGGGTATTCAAAACAAGAACTTCTTTCCATGAAGACATCAGATATCGTACCCAAGGAGGTTTCCGAAGGATTTTCCGAAATGGTCTCGACCATAATCAGGGAAGGAGAATATTACGGAGAGTCGGTCAACCTGCGCAAGACCGGAGAAAAAGTGCCTGTAGATGTTTCCATAAAACTCATTAATCTGGATAATAAGGAATACGTCTTTACCGTCGTAAGGGATATTACACAAAGGAAAGCTTTCGAGAAAGCCCTTATAGAAAGCGAAAGGAAATACAAGGAACTTGCAGAAAGTTCTCACGACTTCATTTTTACCGTTGATAGGGAAGGTTTCGTCAAATATGTGAATGAGTTCGGGGCTAAACAATTCGGGAAAAACCACTCTGAACTTATCGGGAAGAACATTGCGTCGATCTTTCCGGAAGATGTCTCAAAAAAACAGCTCGACAACATCCGGTCAGTAATAAAAACCGGGAATTCGCTTTATACCCAAAGTCTTACAAGGTTCCCTTATAAGGACCTATGGCTGGATACGTGGCTGATACCTTTGAGGAACGATAATGGCGAGGTCGAGAACGTGCTCGGCATATCGCGTGATGTGACGGACAGGAAAAAGGCCGAAGAAGAATTGTCCGAGAGTGAAGAAAGATACAGGACAGTGATCTCCAGCCTGCCGGACGCGATAGTCATATATAAGGATGGCAAGATAACTTTTGCAAATTATGCCCTTCTTGACAAGTACGGTTTTTCCGAAGAGGACGTCATCGGCATGGAACTTGTGGAGTTCGTGGATGAAAAGTACAGGGAACAGGTCTCCCAGAATATCCAAAAGCGCAGGAGCGGGGATGTCGTATCCGAATATGAAATAGAGATAGTCTCAAAAGACGGCAGGAGAGTGCCCGTCATAGTAAAGGGAGTGTCCATAAAATATGATAAAGAGCCTGCCACTCTTTTGGTCCTGACCGATATCACGGAGAAAAAACTTGCCGAAGAGAAGATATTGCAGTTAAACGAGAAGCTCGAAAAAGAAAAGAACGTCGCTGTAGCCGCCAGCAAAGCAAAAAGCGACTTTATCGCCAATATGAGCCACGGCATAAGGACGCCGATGAGCGCGATAATATCTGCGTCCGAGATACTGTCAGGGACAAAACTCACCGAAAAACAGCAAAAATGCGTCCAGGCCCTGAGCTATGCGGGAGAGAATCTGCTCGGGACGGTGAACAATGTTCTGGATTTATCAAAAATAGAATCTGGGCACTTCTTGCTTGACAGGAAAGAGTTCAATATCAGGGACCTTTTGTTCAGAACGGTCAAGATGCTAGAATACTCCGCCAAGGAAAAAGGCCTGGATATATCCCTTGATGTGGCATCTGATGTCCGCGAGCTTGTCATATCAGACCCTGGGAGGATTCAGGAGATACTTATCAATATAATAGGCAACGCGATAAAGTTCACTGACAAGGGCTCTGTTTCCGTGAAGCTCGAAAATCATGAGGGCCGGTCTGATATGCTGCTTTTTTCGGTGCAGGATACCGGTAT
>JAKLHX010000172.1 GCA_022709925.1 Candidatus Margulisiibacteriota bacterium | reverse complement strand
CGGCGCCGGCGTAGCCTCCGAACAGAGCGTGCGAACTGCTGGTGGGTAACCCGAACCACCAGGTGATGAGATTCCACACGATGGCGCCGATCAAGCCGCACAGAATCACCAGCATGGTCACCGACTTCAGGTCTACCATGCCGGAGCCGAGTATCTCGAGCCAGCCGGTGTTCTTACAGCTACGGCAGCCATCGCCGTTGCAGATAAAACATTCAACATCCACTTCGGCGGACGGTTCGGTGAACGGAAAATAGCTCGGACGGAACCTGACCTTGCGGTCTTTACCGAACATCTTCTTAAGGAAAGCGGACAGCGTCCCTTTTAGATCGGACATTGTTATGTTCTCTCCTACGGCCAGTCCTTCTACCTGATGGAACACGGGAAGATGCGTCGCGTCAGGCGCGTCCCGTCTAAAGACCTTTCCCGGGGATATAACGGCAAAAGGCGGCTTGTGTTTTTCCATGAAACGCACCTGCACGGGGGATGTATGCGTGCGCAAAAGGCCGCCGCCCTGCACATAAAAAGTGCTCCACATGTCTTTTGAAGGATGGTGCGCCGGTATGTTAAGGGATTCAAAGTTGTAATAATCCGTCTCTATCTCCGGGCCTTCCGCGACCGTATAACCCAGAGAAAGGAATATATCCACGAACTCGTCCATTACCTTGGTTATGATGTTCACGTTACCGGTCTTTATGCCTTTTCCGGGCATCGTCACATCTATGCGGTCCGCAAGTGATCTGTTAGCTTTCGCGCTCTTCTCCATATCGGACGTCTTGGCTTTCAACGCGGAGTCAAGAGAGTTCTTTAGTTCGTTAAGAGAGGCCCCGAATTGTTTCTTTTCTTCCGGGGAAAGGCTTCCGAGTTCAGAAAAAAGCGCGGCAACAGCGCCTTTCCTTCCGAGATACTTGGACTTGAAATTTTCCGCGGACTTCGCATCCGAAACAGCTGACAGCTCGGAAAGCGCATCTTTTTCTACCTGCCGTATCTTGTCCGTCATGATTGAATACATTATAGCAAAAACAAGCGCGGAATAAGGATGAAGAATGAAGGATAAAGTCGAACCGAAGCAATCCCATCTTAAAATGGCTCTCGTCAGCTCGTCAGCTCTTCAGCTCTTTAGCTCTCTCCTCCGCATCCCCTCAAAAAGTATAACGGAAGCGGCGACGGCGGCATTGAGCGATTCAACATTCTTTTGCATTGGGATCTTTACAACGGCATCGCTGTTCTTTAAAACTTCCTTTTTGACGCCTTTGCTCTCGCTGCCGACCACAAAAGCGATCTTCCCGGAAAGGTCGCATTCAAAAAGGCTCTCGTCGCCTGAAGCATCGGCACACAGGACCTTTATGTTCTTTGCCTTGAGATATGCCACGGTTTTTTTAATGTCCGCCTCGCATACGACAGGAAGCTTGAATATGCTGCCGCCGGTCGACCTGATCGTCTTTGGGTTATAAGGATCGACGCTGTCATTCGAGATGATCACGGCCCCGCATCCGGCAGCGGCGCAAGAGCGGATCATCGTGCCTAGATTCCCGGGGTCCTGGATACCGTCGCACACAAGGACCATCGTATCTTTGCTCGTCTTTATATCGTCAAATGAAAAAGCAAGCTTTGGGACAACGGCTATCAGTCCCTGATTGGTCTTTGTGTCCGAGATAGAGTCCATCGTCTTTTCATCCACCAAATATGTAGAAAACCCCATCTCCTCAACGGCAGCAACCACTTTATTAGAGGCTTTTTTTGAGAACAAGAGGAACTTTAAAGCAAATCCCGCCTGGAGAGCTTCTTCGATAAGATGAGGCCCTTCTATCACAAAAAGCCCTTCCTTATCCCTGGCCTTCTTTTCTTTGAGCGCCCCGGCAAGTTTCACGTTCTTATTATTAGCGCTGGTATTCATGTTCTAGTTGGATTATACAACACCGGGAAAAACCTTGCCACGCCATATGCATAGTGATAAAATTACAGCAAGTTGTATTATGGGGATTTATATCTATAAAAGGATGGTATTATGGTTCGCTCTGTTATTAGTGACCTTCTTTTTGTGCTCTACTGCGTCAGCTGAAGATATCTGCTCCTTGTACACGGATTCCGGAAATATATACAAACTCTCCTGCTCTGATTCCGTCATGTTCTCTGTTTCTACGGACCAAGGCGCATCTTTTTCAAAACGAAGATATCTGGTGTCAGCAGAAAGCGGAGCGGTTCACGGGGCTCCTTTCATCTTCAAGGCCAAGTCCGGTATCTCGGCGATCTGGAACACAAAGAACTCCCTTTATATCTCCAGGTCCTTAGACCAAGGCAGTTCCTGGTCAACTCCTTCGGTCCTGTTTGTCTTCCCGGAAAGACCTT
>JAKLHX010000171.1 GCA_022709925.1 Candidatus Margulisiibacteriota bacterium | reverse complement strand
GCCGTTGCCGTTCAGCTCCTTGTGGGCAACGCTCTGACCCACGGTGTCGTTCGAGTAGAGGCCCCACAGCTTGACCATGCCAAAGTCGTAGGTCGCGCCCAACTGCCAGTTGGTCAGGTTGAAGATACCTCCGAGACTCAGTCCCAACAGGAACAGACTGCCGACTATTATCCTCGGCACTCCCATGGACAGCATTATCGGGAGGACTATTGTCGCGACCATTATCACGGAGCCCAATCCGCCCAGCACGGTAAAAAGCAAAGCCACTATTGCAGTCATCACAAGAGACACAACAAACGGGTTCTCTCCGGAAAGTTCTGCGACTTTTTTTATCAAGGTCTCGGCTATCCCTGACCTGCTGACGAATTGTGAAAGTATGGAGCCGAAAAGCACCGTCACTATGGCGACATGCAGCCTAACCGCTCCGTCCGCGACCACAAGAGAAGCAATATCCCGCGGGGAGATGCCCGCAAAAACGCCTATAAGAACAGCCATTATCGGAAGAGAAAGGATGGCAGGGATCTTGTTCAGGTACATTAGGACAGCAAAAAAAGCGAAAGTAATAAGTATCGTTATCCCAAGCAGCATGACAAAAGGATTATAACACGATATCACCTGGATTGTTTAAAAATGTCCTTAAGTTTCTCGAAAGGGATCTTTATTGTTACCTTGTTCGCCTCTGCGTCTATTTTTGCATCTATCTGAGGCGCTTCTATTAGATGCGGATTGTCGAATTTCATGATAATGTAGACTTTCCCGTCCTTAAGCCCTTTTACCATGAATTGGTCCTTGTTTATTATCATAGCAAGAGAAGAAAGTATCTCGACCCGTTTTTCGTCCTTGGCCATCTTTTCCCGCAAAGTTATAAGGACGTTCGGGGCGAACTCTTTTTCATGCACTACCAGGATATCCGGAAGCTCGGTGTTCGGACGCATCAGCATCTCGCCTTTGTAGTAAAGTCCGCTTGACCCCCCGCCGTCCAGGTTCATAGCATCTTTGCATCCCAGGTCCTTCATTATCAAGGCAAGGTCCTCGAAATATATGCCGGAATTAACTGTCACGAAAAGGAGCTTCCTGTCCCATGTGACACCCACCGCGCTGCGATTTCGCCGGGAGAATAAGTTGGGGTCTTTAAACCCTTCGCCTTTCGGGTCCAAGACTATTTTCCCGTTCTCTATCAGCTGAGGACCGCAGGAAATAACGGTCTTATAACGGCTCCAGTTCATGTGTCGGTAACGCTCAACTTTTATGAACTCGACCCTGTTGTCCTCGGTTATGCCCATAGCAGTGCCAAGGCCTCCGAAGTATATCAATTTACCGTCTATAACGATATCGCCTACCGGCTTATAGGTCCTCTTACAGAAAAAATTCCCGTTAATGGCAGCCACCGGTTCTACCCGCGACACCATGCTCTCAAAATCCTCGGGAGCATGGGGAAATCGTTCTGAAACTACGGGGGCTACTATAATATGAGGGTCTTTAAGATCGATGCTGATCACGTCTGCGGGAACGCCTCTTACCGTATATCTTTTGTATGAGACGGAGCTTGTTTGAGCATAAACAGCGCATGACAAAGAAATGCCCAAACACACCAATATTATGGTTAAGAACTTGTTTTTCATGCTTATTGACCCTTCAATAGTCACATCGTGAAGAGGAATATAAAACTTGCGTATTTTTTTGGCTTATTTATAACAAATTTAATTATAAAGCAGATAGTTTATGGCAGTAAATACGCCTGCTCCGGTAGGCCCTTGTTTGTAAAATCTTACGTCCCTGTCCAGATCGGCGGTATTTGCGATATCTACGTGCACCCACGGAGTGTCTCCGACAAATTCTTTCAGGAATATCGCAGCGGTGCTGGTACTCGCTTTGCCGAGATCGGAACAATTTTTCATGTCCGCCACGGAACTTTTAAGATAATCTTTGTATTCTTTGTATAAAGGCAGCCTCCACAACCTTTCGCCGGATTTATCGGCAGAAGCTATCACCGATTCCACATATTCATCATCGTTGCCGAGGATAGCGGACGCGACATCGCCGAGAGCTACCGTGCAGGCTCCGGTAAGAGTGGCAAAATCCATCAGTTTAGAGGCTCCTAATTTGTTCGCATATCCCAAAGCATCTGCAAGTATAAGGCGGCCTTCCGCATCGGTCGATATTATCTCTATAGTTTTGCCGTTGATCGCCTTTATGACATCGCCGGGCTTGAGCGCCCCGCCGTCAGGCATGTTCTCTGTAAGGGGAATGACAGCTATAACGTTCTTTTTCATGCCAAGCCTTGATAGCGCCTCCATAGAGAATAGTACGGCCGCAGCACCTGCCATATCGCCCTTCATTTCGTGCATTTTTTTGGATGGTT
>JAKLHX010000170.1 GCA_022709925.1 Candidatus Margulisiibacteriota bacterium | reverse complement strand
ATAACATAGTAAGAGCGAGCAAAAATAAGGAGAACCGTAAAAATGGCCAATATAAAATCAGCCGTAAAAAGGATAAAAGTCACCAGCAGGAACGAAAAAAGGAACAAAGCCGTAAAGTCCAATATAAAGACCATCCTGAAAAAAGCCGCGTCCTTGATATCCGCAAAGGGCAAAGATGCCGAAAAATCGGTAAGAGAAGCCATAAAGAACATCGATAAAGCCGTTTCCAAGGGGATCCTCCACAAAAACACGGCTTCCAGAAAAAAATCAAGACTGATGAAGAAACTTAATAAATCACGTTCCTAATGCTCAAAGCAAAAGCTTTTGCAAAGGTCAACCTGATCCTCAAGATATTATCCAAAAGGCCGGATGGTTTTCATGATATCGATACCATTATGCAGAATATTTCCCTTTATGACGACCTTACCATAGAAGACTTTGGTGACGGTATCGTTGTGGATTGTGACGATAAATCAGTCCCTTCTGGTAAATTGAATATTTGTTATAAAGCCGCGGAACTGATGATGAGGATATCCGGTAAAAAAGGCGTAAAGATAGGCATCCGCAAGAGGATACCGTCCGGAGCCGGACTTGGAGGCGGGAGTTCAGATGCCGCCGCTGTTTTAACCGCGCTGAACAGGTTGTGGTCAATGGGGATTTCGTCATCAAAACTGTTAGAGATAGCCGCGCAGCTCGGTTCCGATGTCCCGTTCTTTCTTGTCGGAGGGCGGGCTCTTTGCAGCGGCAGGGGAGAGATCGTTAAAAAACTCCCGGACCTTCAAAAGATTTTCTTTGTTCTGGTAAAACCGGCAGTTTCTATCCCTACAAAATGGGCGTACGAAGAATTTGACCGTAAAGCATCATCAGGGGACGCTGTTTCCGGGTATAAGTGCTACGGTTCAAAGACCGGCGGCATAGTATGTTCTGAAGAGGCCGGTGCCGAGTATGAGAACGATTTTGAGAAAGTTGTCCTGTCAGAGTTCCCAGACATAAAAAAAGCAAAAAACGCTCTTTTGTCCGCAGGTGCCGGAAACGCCTTAATGACAGGCAGCGGTTCAGCGGTCTTTGGTTCGGCCGGCAGCCAGTCGGAAGCCGATATGATCCTCTCAAAAATACGTCCGAAATACCGGGACTCTTTCGTCGTCCATACCGTGAATTCTCCTACAGAGCTCATATAAATATCCTTCCAAAAAACCAAAAAGAAGTGAAATTCCGGATCAAAAACGTCGATATACTAATAGAAAACCACAAGATGAGGAATTAACAAAGGAGCGACAGGAAAATGTCAAAGAAAGAAGTCCGGTGCTCGTCCTGCAACAAGCTTTTAATGAAAGACGGCGAGATCAAATGTCCGAGATGCAAGGAGATAGTAATTGTCGGGACGCCGTGCGAATTTTATGACACATGCTCACACAGGGAAGAAAGAAGCAGGTTCGGCACAGTGAAGAAGCTTATCAATACTTTGCCTATAGCCATGAAAGAAAGAATGAGGCTCTCTAATTATCACGCCGTAAAAGCCGACTGATCATTTGTCTTTGGCAGTTGCTATTGCGATGGTCGTGTTTTCCGGTTGTTCAGACACCCTGAATTTCATTTCCCCTAAAGAATAGAGATCTGCCCCGTCTTTTGACAAGGAGGCGTCTCTGTCAGCGAAAGATCTTCTTGCTGCCGATACTACCGCCGGCCTGTTTGCAAAATCCCAGTAGTTTATAGACGGATCCGTCATTATCAAAAAATCTTTTCCGCTGTCCCTTTCTTCCATTATGTCCGACAATGCGGATAAAAGCTTGAGCAGATCCGGGAAAAACACAGGATCAGTCCTTGTGTAGTAATCTGTCGCAAATGATATTTCGGGAGTTACCAGGTCTTTGAAAAGAGGCCAGCAATTTACAAAGGACCTTTCTACCATCATTCTAAATCCTTCTCTTGCCTTTAATTCCCGGCATCCTTCAGTATCGTTCAACCGATCCATCCCTTCATCATCAAGCCAAACATAATTTATCGGGCCGAACAGCTGCCGCAGCCTGCCTTGTGCCGATACCGTGACCCCTTTCGTATTGAATTCCATATATCTTTCAATAAGCCTTGAGAACAACATGCTGTGGAACCGTCCATTACCGAAAGGTTTTGCCGTTGAATCGACCGCACTCATTATATAGAGGGACAGCTGTGCCTGAGGATCAATAGCTGCTG
Source organism: Candidatus Margulisiibacteriota bacterium (assembly GCA_022709925.1). Taxonomy (GTDB): domain Bacteria; phylum Margulisbacteria; class WOR-1; order JAKLHX01; family JAKLHX01; genus JAKLHX01. The sequence goes on along the minus strand of JAKLHX010000170.1, from coordinate 188 downwards.
CTGTTTCCGGCTTATACAGGAACCCTATGTCTGTGTATAATCCGTGAAACCTCACGATAGTCTTTATTCTTTCCTCGGATAAGGCTGCAGACAATCTTAACCTCTTAAATATGCTTCCGTTCTCCAACATCTCTCCCCCGACCTCTTCGTGGTCTTTGTCGGTGCGGCCGCCGTATCCTATATCGTGG
>JAKLHX010000017.1 GCA_022709925.1 Candidatus Margulisiibacteriota bacterium | reverse complement strand
TCGGGCGCCTGGATCCAGGCTTCCGATATGTGCTTGGCCCTTGTGTCCTTCTTGAGCTCCTGGGCCTTCCTGCGGTCTATGAGCGTCCCGGCGGGCACGAGGACGTCGCCCTCCTTGATCTCGCCGGTCTCCTTGTCCACCAATTTGGCGGTTACATTTATAGGTGCCTGATAAGTGACCTCTTTAATGAGACACTCCTCATGCGAATATTTAGGATCGTCAAGCTTATAAGCGCCTGTGAACTCAAGCTCGTAGCGGCCTCCGTAACCTTTGATCGGAGAGATAGCCTTGAGCTCTTCCTTCAGCCCTTCCGAAAGGAACCAATTGAAGGAATCTTTTTGCATTCCCAAAAGATCGGGAGCTTCCAGTTCTTGCTTTTCCAAACCATAAGGATTTATCCTATTATTTGATTTCAACTGTGCCACCTTGTTCCTCTAATTTTTTCTTGATATCCTCAGCTTCAGCCTTCTTGATCTTGGACTTGACTGGTTTCGGTACCGTATCTACCAAGTCTTTTGCTTCTTTCAAAGCAAGGCCTGTTATCTCTCTGACGACCTTAAGGACCTGGATCTTCTTGTCGCCCACACCGGTCAAGATAACATCAACCTCGTCCTTCACTTCTTCCGCCGGACCTGCCGCTGCCGCTCCGCCCCCTGCTACTGCTACTGGAGCTGCCGCAACAACACCGAACTTATCCTCCAAAGACTTGACCAGGTCGGCCAATTCCAGGACAGTAAGCCCTTCTATCGTAGTCATGATCCCTTCTATCTTAGACATTTGTAACTAACCCCCCTTCTTTTTTGAGATTTCATTCAACGCATAAGCCAATTTTCTTATCGGCCCCTGGAGCACATTTACCAAAGATACGAGCGGTGATTTTATCCCGCCGATCGCTTTAGCTATAAGGACTTCCTTTGAAGGAAGCATCGCGAGCTTCTTTATTTCCGAAGGATCCATGAAGATCCCGTCCATTAAGGCGCCTTTTATCCCCGGCTTTTCATTGGCCTTGGCAAAGGACACGAGTATCTTCGCCGGAGCAACGACATCGCCGTAGCCGAATATTATTGAAGAAGGACCGTTCAGGACCTCTTTCATCTTTTCCTGGTTATCCGGAGCTATGGCCTTATAAGCGAGAGTGTTCTTTACGACATTGTAATGGGCATCAACTTCAAAAAGTTTGTCCCTTAATTCGGTTATCTGGGCAACGGTAAGGCCCTGATGATCGGTAAGGATCATGATCTTGCTCTTTGACCTTTTCTCCTTGATCGCCTCGATCGCTTTTGTTTTTGATTCTTTATATTTTCTCTCTGACATTACTTTGCTCCAAATTCTATTTTACGATCTTGGAAATATTAAGCCCTATACCGGGCCCCATGGTCGTCGACACAGTAGCAGTCTTGATAAGATTGCCCTTTAATCCGGCAGGCCTCATCTTATTTATAGCCGTTATCGCCGCGACTATATTGCTTTCAATGTCTTTTTCGGGGAAAGAAACTTTGGCGATCCCGATATGGATATTAGCTGTTTTGTCCTGTTTAAATTCGACTTTCCCGGCCTTGAACTCTTTGACCGCCTTGGCAACATCGGTAACCACAGTCCCGGACTTGGGATTTGGCATAAGCCCCTTGGTCCCGAGAACTTTGCCGAGTTTTCCTACGGTCGGCATCATGTCCGGAGTAGCGATAACAAGATCAAAATCTATCCATCCGCCGGATATCTTTTCCACCATGTCTTCAGCCCCGACATAATCGGCGCCTGATTGTTCGGCTTCTTTTGCTTTATCTCCTCTCGCAAGAACAAGCAACTTTATCGTTTTACCGGTCCCTGCAGGCATAGACACCGTACCTCTTACGTTCTGTTCGCTCTTCTTCGGATCGGTCGTCAAATGAAGAGCAAGCTCTATGCTTTCATCAAATTTAGCTCTTGCAGTCTGTTTGAGAAGACTTACCGCTTCTGAAAGTCCGTATTTTGTGCTGCTATCTACTAATTTGGCTTTTTCAGCGTATTTTTTATTACTGGTCATCCCTTTATTTCAACCCCCATATTCCTTGCTGTGCCCGCTATGATATTTGAGGCCGCGGCAACATCCCTTGCGTTCAGATCGGGAAGCTTCACCTTTGCGATCTCTTCAAGCTGGGCCCTTGTAATGCTGCCGACTTTCGTTTTGTTCGGCTCGCTGGAACCTTTTTCTATCCCTGCGGCCTTTGTTATCAAAACCGAAGCCGGAGGCGTCTTTAATACGAATGTGAACGATCTGTCATCATATATCGTGATCTCGACCGGGATGATGGTATCTCCCTTGTCGGATGTCTTGGAGTTATAAGCCTTGCAGAACTCCATGATGTTGACGCCGTGCTGACCGAGCGCCGGACCTATCGGAGGAGCCGGGTTGGCTTTCCCCGCCTGTATTTGAAGCTTTACCATTGTAAGTACTTTTTTTGCCACTTTATACTACCTTTTCAACACGATCAAAGTCTACTTCGACAGACGTGTCCCTTCCAAAAATATTTATCATTGCCTTCAGCTTCGATTTGGCCGCATTTATCTCGGCAACCGAACCGGTGTAGCCCCTGAAAGATCCGCTGATGATCCTTATCGGCTCTCCCATCGAGAATTCAACCGTTATTTCTTTCTCTTTTATCCCGAGCTGCTTAAGGACCCTTTGCATCTCCCTGTCGGTAACAGCGACCGGAGACGTTTTCCCGCCGATGAACCTTGCCACCCCGGCGGTGCTTCTTATCTTGTACCAGGTATCTTCATCAAGGATCATCTCGACAAAAACATAGCCGGGATACATCTTTCTCTTCCGCTCTATCCTTTTATCGCCCTTGATCTCTACGGTCTCTTCTTCAGGAACAAGCACCCTTAAGATGCGCTCTTTAAGCCCTAACTCTTCTACAGTGGTCTCGATCCTGCTTTTTACCTTGTCTTCCTGGCCTGTCAGCGTCTGGACTATATACCATTTCGGTTCGCCGACCTTCTCTATCGTGAGGTCTTCGGGAGCTTTCTCCTCTTGGACCGGCCCTTCCTGAACAGTCTCCGAAGGGACCTCTTCTGCGGCCACAACTTGCGGCGCAGCTTCAGGGGCAGGGGTTTCAGGGATCACTTCGCTGACCTGCTGAACAGCTTCGGCTGCAGGCTGTTCACCTTCTGAAGGTTGGATCGATTCTTGTTCTTTTTGTCCTGTCAGCTCTTCCACTTTTTATACACCCGATCTAAAGATTGCGGTCAAAAAATCAAATATTTTCGCCAGACCCCAGTCGACAACCATCACATAAGCCGCCGAAGAGAGCACGATCACCAAAACTATGACCGTCGCGGCAAAAACGAACTTTCTATCAGGCCAAACGACTTTTTTAAACTCTATTTCGACCTCTTTTAAAAAAGTCGCCGTCTTTTTCAGGAGCTCCGAGCCGCTTTTCTTTATCTCCATTACCCTTACCCTTTTAAATCCCACACTTTAAACAGGTGGGACAGGAATCGAACCTGCAACCTGCGGTTTTGGAGACCGCTGCTCTGCCAGTTGAGCTACCCACCTAAAAGCACAAAAAATCCCCATATTTTAACTGTTTGCTAAACAGGAACTGCCTTGGTGGGCAACTACCGCAAATTACTTTTCTTCTTTATGAGGCGTCCTTTTCCTGCAAGCATAGCAATACTTCTTCAAAGTTATCTTTTCAGAACCGGGTTTTTTGTTCCTGGTACTGGCGTAGTTTTTTCTTTTACAGGTCGTGCAGCTTAATGTAATTACTTCTCTCATGACAAAAGCATAATGCTCCCCACACCAATTTTACTTGGGAAATGAAACCCAATATTACTGGCAAAATTTACGGACATATGTATTCTACAACGGGAGGCAGGCATTGTCAACCGGCGTTAACTTCATTATAATAATCAAATAGAGGAGTTCCATTTTTGTGCAACTGATCGGATTAACAGGGCTCAATGCTTCAGGAAAAGGCACTGCCGCAGACTACTTAAAAAGCTGCGGATTCGCCTATTACTCGCTATCCGACATAGTAAGGGACTACGCCACCGAAAAAGGACTTGATCATTCAAGGGAAAATCTTATCCGTTGCGGGAATGAGCTCAGGGAAAAATTCGGACCGGGAGTATTAGCCGCAAAAGCCATAGAGAAATTAAAGAAGGACGGACGCGATAAAGCCGTAATAGACAGCATCAGGAACACTTTTGAAATAGCTGAACTTAAAAAAACTCCGGGGTTCTTTCTCATCGGCATAGACGCTCCCGTAGAGGTCCGGTTTGAAAGAGCAAAAAAACGAGGCAGGGTCGGATTCGAGACCAACTTGAAAGATTTCATTGAAATAGAACAAAGGGAGAATTCAGCTGACCCGAACAAGCAGCAGCTATTTGAATGCTTGAAGTTTGCCCAGGCAAGGATACAAAATTCCGGAAGTATAGAAGAACTGAAAGAGAAGATAAAGCCTTACTTGATATCGTAGATCACTTCGTTGATCACTTTTTTCATGCCCTCTTCGTCGGCGATCATATAATAGCCCCTGGCAAGCCTGGCATCTGTCCCGGGTATCACTCCCATGACCACAGCCCCATTCTTATATATGCCCGGGACCCTCAACGCAAGCTTGGTTATTTGGGAGACCCCGAGATTGGTCCTTATGTTGGATGAAGCCCCATACATTATATAAGGGAGCTTCACAACGTTGACGGGATTGGACACCTCATTCACGACCGCCTGAAAGAACTTATGCTGGCGGTCTATCCTTCCCCAATCGCTTGCACTGTCATGCCTGAAACGGACATACCCCATCGCCTCATAGCCGGTAAGCTTCTGGACACCGGGAGAAAGGCTTATATGAAGGTTCCCTGCGTAGTCATCGTAATAAAGGCCTTTTTCAACATCCAAAGTAACTCCGCCAAGTTGATCGATAAGATTTACGAACATAGGAAAATTCAGCTCGATGTAGTTATTTATGGGAATGCCGGTAAATCTTGAAATGACCTTACATGAGAGCTCCGGGCCTCCGAACATATGGGCATGATTGACCTTATCCTGGCCGCGGCCCGGGATATCAACCAGCATATCTCTCGGGATGGCCAAGACCCCTATCCTGTTCCTTGCATAATCTATATGCACGAGATTGATAGAATCCGACCTGGCACGGAGGCCATTCCTGGCATCAACCCCCAATATCAATATATTCACCTGGTTGTTCTCATATATGATGCCGTGACGCAATGCCCAGAAAAGCCCGACCGCAACGGCAAGGGCCATGAAAAAGACCACCCATCTTCCGCGAGGCTTAATAGAGCCCATGATGATCACACCCCTAGAATATTACTATCATCCTTCGACCAGCCATCTTTCTTCTTTGTGGAACCATTCGGAAGGATCGCTCAGGTAAAGATGAGTTTCCTGTAATAATTCATAATGAGAATTTTCTTCCTTGGCAAGGAAAGAGAACAGCTGTTTTGCGTTCTCGTTATCGGTGGTCTTGGCTATCTTATCGTAGAAATCATAGCCCTTTTTCTCCATGACCATTGAGATCTCATATGCTTTAAGAAGGTCTTCATCGCTGCCGGAGAGCTTATCAAGGGAATCTTTGATGCTTTTCAATATCTCGGAACGCAATTTTGAGCTCCAAAGCTGCGCATCGGCAAAAGATATCTTTTCTACAGACGTCCCTGTCAGTCCGGAATAAAAGTCTTCTATGGCTTTTTTATGCAGGAGCTCTTTTTCCGCTATCGCCTTTAAAGTGGCGCTCCCCAAAGGATTGGTCGACTTAGCGGCCGCCTTCATATATATAGAATAGCCTTCTTCCTCCATGCCTATAGCCGTCTTTGCCGCTTTCGCAAGATCTTCATGTATGAATGTAGCGCGTTTGTCGTCCATTTTTAGCCTCCTTTTATCAAAACCTTTGACCAGATTATATCACATTGCCCACGGTCCAGCCCGTTGACCAGGCAACCTGAAGATTGAACCCGCCGGTCTTCCCTATCACATCTAGGACCTCACCCGCAAAATAGAGCTCTTTAACAAGCTTTGACCCCAAGGTCTTGTTGTCGAGCTCCTTAAGATCTATCCCCCCGTCGGTCGCGACGGACTTATTTATGTTGACATATTTTGAGACGTCAAAACTCATGCCCTTTATCATTGAAACAAGGGCTTTTCTTTCTTCCTGCGTGATCTGATGGGCCTTTTTGCTGCTATCCATCTGTGCCGACCATATCAAGACCTCCGCCAACGACTTAGGCAAAAATCCGTCCAGCAGATTAAATACGGACTTGTTTGGATTTTGCGCGATCTGCTCGAGCAAATACTTATCACAGCCCTGTTCGTCTATATCAGGCATAAGATCCACATATATCTTGAGGCCGCTCATCTGAGATTTAGAGACTTTCAAAGAAGCGTTTATCATCACGGGACCGCTTATGCCGAACTCCGCAAAAAGAACACTCCCTCTTTCCCTGAAAAGGACGCCGCTGTTATTCTTAAATGTCAAAGCGGCTTCAATGGTAAGCCCGCTGAGCTTTTGGCAGATACGGGGATCTTCTATCTCAAAAGGATAAAGAGCGCGTTTCGGCGTGACTATCTTGTGCCCGTACTTTTCCGCAAGCACATAGCCGTCCCCTGTGGAACCGGTCTTTTGATGGGTCTTTCCGCCGGTCGCAATAAGTACGCTCTTTGAAAAATAGTCCCCTTTGTAGGTCTTTACACCTTTTACCTGACCTGCTTCCACTATCAGGTCCGATATTTCCGTCTCATATAAGATCTCGACATTTAATTCGTCGAGTCTTCTCAAAAGAACATCAAGAATATCCTCGGCTTTGTTGCTCCTCGGAAAAACTTTTAGGCCGGGCTCCTGTTTAAGCTTCACCCCCCTGCTCTCAAAGAACTCCATGACATCGAAGTTTGAATAATTATGCAGCATACTTATCATGAATTTCGGATTTTTCATATAATTCGAAGAGAATACGACAGGATCTTTTTCGGCGTTGGTTATGTTACAGCGCCTGTTACCGCAGATAAGCAGCTTTCTCCCGGCAGACGGACCTTTCTCAAGTATCACTACTTTTTTATCCCGTTCGGCGGCACGGATAGCTGCAGTCATCCCCGCTGGCCCGGCACCTACGACTATGAGGTCATAGTTTTTTTGCTCTATCATTTGGTCTCCATAGGCATAGGAACAAGCCTCACATTGAATTTTTTCAACATGGATGAAAGCTCTTTCAACGGAAGGCCTACAACATTGAAATAATCCCCTTTAATCTTTTCGACAATGAATCTCCCCTTGCCTTGTATGCCGAATCCACCCGCTTTATCCAGAGGTTCGCCAGTCCCTACATACCTATTGATCTCATCTCGCGAAAGCTTTCTGATCTTGAGCTTTGTTCTTACAGCAGAAGTCATAGTTCTGGACGTATCTAGATCAATAACGGATATGCCGGTGATGACATCCACAGTTCTCCCGCTTATATAGCGCAACATATTCACTGCTTTCTTTTTCGTCCCCGGCTTCCCGAGGATCTTCCCTCGACATACAACGATAGTATCCGCACCTATAACGATCCCCCTCCGGATCCTTGATGATCCCTCCAAAGCTTTTCCATAAGCATTTGCCTTGACATGTCTTATAGGTCCCGAAATTTTTATATCTTCGTTGTGCAAGTGTTTGATGGTCTTAAATTTTTTGCCAAGAATATGAGCAAGAAGTTTTTTTCTTCTTGGAGAATCAGAAGCGAGAAACACTTGTTTTGAAGCCATGTTCTAATTATAACCGAAGACTTGATGCATGGGTCATATCCGATCTGTGACCCGCCATTAATGAAATCCACAAACCATCTTGACGATGATAGATCATAGAGGGGCCATGAGAATTAATACCGGCAGCTTTAATTGGAAACGATTTCAAGGACAAAAAGCTCTTGTTATCGGTGTTGGCGGAGGAATGGACATTGCTTCCGCAACATTGATCGGCAATTGTTTGAGAAATAGGTCAGCCATACAAAACGTCCATATAGGAGGGGTCTTAAATCCCGGAAGAATGCACTATTACGACGGAAGACCCGAAGGACCGATCAATGAAATCACAGGAAAAGTAGAAAGAATATCACTCACTAAAAACTCTCCTGAGATCGACAAAAAGTTTATTGACGGACAACTCCCCGGAATTATGGCAAAAACAGGAAATGATTTTGGCGGGTTTTGGCATTTTTCCTTTAGGTATGGCAGCAAACGTTTGCTTAATGAATTCGGGGCGTTCCTTTCCGACAAGCATTTTGACCTGCTCATAGGGGTGGACGTAGGGGCAGACATGCTCGCCAGAGGAAAACAAGACCCTAACATCCAGACCCCCATTATGGATATTTGCGGATTAAACCTCTTCCGACGAATTACTGATATTCGCAGCTCTCTTTTTGTTTTTGGTATCGGCACGGATGCCGAATTAACTCCCGAAGGAATATCAGAAATAGATGAGGAGCTAAAACCATTTAAAATCGATGGGAACTTCAATTTTGCAGATGCTGAAATCAGAAATCTGACTAGATTGCGGAGACAGATCAATAAATTAGGAAAAGAGTGGAATACTGTGGGACATTTTCTTGGTACGCTTCAGCACTCATCTCAAAAACCTATGGAAATACCCGACAAACCAAGCACTACACGTGAGGGGGGCTTTTTGCCTTCACAATTGGTGCTGGACCCCAAGTATTTTGGAAGGTTCTGGGCTATAGATCCTCTAAAGCTTGCAAAACGGAGACCAGCGCTATCTGCAGATTACGAGAACGCTCTGGAACAATATATAAAAGCAAAAACGACATGTCAAACCTGGAAGACTGAACTTGACGGATTGTTCGTTTGGAGTGGCGACAATTGGACAACAGCCGAGAAAGATGGCACATGTCTTCTTCTGTCATGCTTTTCAAAGCGTATCAATGGAACTCAAAGACAAAAATTGCTTTCAACAACGATAGAAAGATTACAAAATGGGGATTGCGATGCCGCATTGATCTTCGCTGATGATGCAAAAAGCCTGCCTAATCCATCCGCAACACTAAAAATCGAATTTGCAGGCCCGTTTGCGCTCATATCAAATACTGCGATCGGTCACGGCCCAACAGGATCAATCAGGGCTCTTGTCAATAAGTACATCTAAAGGTATCGCATATCTGTTTCTAAACGCAATCTTATCAATAGGCATCCTTTTTGGCCGTTCTTTTTCGTCGCGGACCTGTTTTTCACTTAGGACCGGGGTGATCTTGTCCGAATGTTTCCCGACATTTACAAGCGTTATTACCGTCATGTTCTCGGGGACAGACAAAAGCTCTTTCACTTTCTGTTCGTCATATCCGGCAATAGGATGAGCGACCAGGCCAAGTTCCGTAGCCCGGAGTATTAGTTGAGCCGTCGCCATACCTGTATCGAAAAGATAATATTGCCGGCCTTTTACGTCGCAGTCCAGTTCTTTTTCGCTTACAACGGCAATGACCAGAGAATCCTCATGACACCATTCATTGCCTTTATTGAATACCACCTTGAAGTTCTCAAGGTCTTCTTTGCCATAGACGAATATGAACCTCCACGGCTGGTTATTAAAACATGATGCGGAAAGAGAGGCCGCAAAAGAAAGTTCGTTTATTATCTCTTCCGTTATCTCTATCTTTTCAAGAGATCTATAAGCCCTGCGCTTTTCGATGGCTTCCTTGACGCTCATTGTCATCAAACATCTCTCCTGAATATATTCCTGACCTTCTTTTCTGCTTCAACAATAAAATACAGGACCGCACCAAAGAATAATATTTCAAGCCAATACTCTATCCCGATAGGCTTGGTCCCGAAAAGCTCGTTCATAAAAGGAGCATAAGTGAACAGGAGCTGGGCGGCCACCATCAGAAAAACGCCTGCAATGGCTATCGGATTGGAAAAAAGACCTATCTGGAACACTGATTTTTCAAAAGACCGGCAATTGAACAGATAGAATATGCCCCCCATCACAAGAACATTGGACGCTATGGTCTGGATAGTCGCGGCATCAAATCCTCTGCCGGCCTCGAGAGCATAGAGGATAAATACCATGAACACCAGCAAGACAGTGACAGTTATAGCCCTATAACTGAGGTCTTTTGTAAATATAGGCATTTTAGGATCGTTCGGCGGACGGGACATGAGATCGTCCTCTTTAGGTTCGAAAGCAAGGGTAGTGCCTAAGAATATCACTGTCATCATATTTATCCATAGTATCTGCAAAGGTGATATCGGAAGCGTAAGATTGAATATTATCGCTACCATCAGCACAAGTCCTTCCGAACCGTTCGTCGGAATAGACCATGCGATGAATTTTCTCAGGTTATCGAAAACACCCCTGCCCTCTTCGACCGCCGCCTCTATGGATGCGAAATTATCGTCGGTCAGGACCATCTCGGCAGCTTCTTTGGCTACTTCCGTTCCTTCTTTACCCATGGAGATCCCTATGTCCGCCTGTTTAAGCGCAGGAGCATCGTTCACTCCGTCGCCTGTCATGGCAACGACATGGCCCAGGGACTGGAGTGCTTTTACTATATGCAGTTTTTGTTCCGGGGCAACTCTGGCAAATACAGAGGTCTCGATCGCTTTTTTTGGAAATTCTTCTTCCGTCCATTTTGCGATCTCAGATCCTGTGACCGCTATTATATTTTGAGGATCTCCTTCTGCAGTCGATCGCAATCCTATCTTCTTTGCTATCGCTCTTGCAGTTTCAACATGGTCGCCTGTTATCATCTTTACGATTATTCCGGCACTGTGGCATGATCTTATAGCCGCTATCGCTTCCTCTCTCGGAGGGTCCATCATAGCCTGGAATCCCAGGAACACAAGGCCGGAATTAATATCCTCATGATCGACAGAGACCTTTTCCGCCGGAAATGTTTTTTGGGCCAGAGCTATGACCCGGAGGCCGCCGGATGCGAATTTTTCCGCAGCGGCCAATATAGACTGCCTTTCAAATTCGCCGCCGCCGAAAACGGAAGAACATCTGGGCAAAACAGCTTCTATCGAACCTTTGATATAGGCGATGCTATCAGAGCTCCAATCCACTTTATTCAGCGTGGCCATATACTGATTTTCAGACTCAAAAGGGATCACATCTATCCTTTCGGTAGTCTCATCAAGTTTTTCCCTGTTGACCATCCCTGACTTTTCGGCGGCTACGAGCAGAGCTCCTTCCGTAGGATCCCCCTGGACATAATAGCCGCTCTCATTTTCCGCGAGTTTTGAATCATTGCACAAGACCCCGCAGACCAGACAGGCCTCAAGGGCAGGATTTTCTTTGCGGTCTATTTCCATCTCCCCGTCAAATATCTTCCCGACAGGAAGGTACCCGTGACCGGAAACTGAATATGTCTTGCCGCCGGCAAAGATCCCCTGCACGGTCATCTTATTCTCAGTAAGAGTCCCGGTCTTGTCGGAACATATCACGGTAGTGCTGCCGAGCGTTTCGACGGCAGGAAGCCTCCTTATTATCGCTTTCCGGCCGGCCATCCTTGAGACGCCTATCGCAAGTATTATCGTTACCGCCGCAGGGAGGCCCTCGGGAATAGCCCCCACCGCAAGCGCTACAACGGCCATAAAAGATTCAAGTATCGGATTGGAATAGACGAAAGATCCTACGAAAAAAGTAACGGCCGAAAAAGCAACTATCACGTATAAGAGTATCTTGCTGAAATAGGATATCTTCTTGGTCAGAGGAGTTTCGAGGGTCTCGGAGCTTTCTATAAGATCCGAGATCTTCCCTACCTCGGTATCGTTGCCGATAGAGATAACGACCGCCCTCCCAAAACCGTTCGTTACAAGCGTGGAAGCATAGGCGATATTTGACCGATCGGCAAGCACAGAATCCTTATGGACCGGCTTTGCGACTTTTTCTGCCGGAAGTGATTCCCCGGTAAGAACGGATTCATTTATCCTCAAGTTCTTTGAAAAGACGAGGCGCATGTCGGCAGTGACCTTGTCCCCCGCTGAAAGGAGCACGATATCGCCGACGACCAGTTCTTCGGAACATACCTTTAACTGATGGCCGTCCCTTATAACTGTCGTCTGAGAGACCATGGATTTTGCAAGAGCGGCCAGCGCGTTAACGGCCTTTGCCTCCTGGATATAGCCGACAACCGCATTTATAAGGATGACCCCGAAGATCACGGAAGAATCGATATACTCATGCAGGAAGAGTGTCACGAACGCGGCGAACAACATCACGTATATAAGCGGCTGGTTGAGCTGGGATAAAAATATAAGCAGCGGATTATGCTGCTTTTTCTTCTTGATTATATTAGGCCCGAATTTTTCTTTACGCGACAGAGCTTCTTTTTCGGAAAGTCCTTTTTCCCCGTCGGAACCTGTCTCTTTCAAGGACTCCTCGAAGCTTATGCTGTGCCAGATAGGCATATTCTGAAATTCCATGATTCTCTCTACCATTATGAATTAGAGAGAACACGACTGCAAGTGGGAAAGAAATCAGAAAGAACAAAACAAGCATGCAATACATGGGGATTATGAGGATAAGGAGAGGGATAGGAATTAGGGGTAATTTGCTATTGATTACACGGATCCTTCTGCCCGGCCCTCATTCCTCCCCCTAATTTTTCTCCTTAATTT
>JAKLHX010000169.1 GCA_022709925.1 Candidatus Margulisiibacteriota bacterium | reverse complement strand
CCGGTGAGGGTCGTGGATAAAGAAGGGATAGTAAGGATGTCCAAGAACGATTCCGCTGTCATCGAGACGTCCGCGGATAGCGCTTTTGAAGATCTTAAGAAAGCTCTTGATAAACATGCTCTTTACGGCGATGCCGGCGAAAGACTGCCGCAGGTCTATGTCCTGATAGGTCCCAGGATCGTGGACCTCTCCGGCATGCTTAGCATCGAACAGGTCCTTTCCCTACTAAAGATAGAGCTTGAAGGCTCTGATGGAAAAGATAAAATCGTGATAGTATTGGGGTTGTAAATAATATGGCAAAAGAGATAAAACCGGGTAAAAAGTTCAAATACGGACTTGAGAGCGTTCTTAAGGTCAAGGAGATCCGCGAAAAAAAAGAACAGGAAAAATTTGCGGTAAGGCAAAAGGAATATTATGAGGAAAAGACCAAGGAGCAGCAGATACAGGACGAAAAAAAAGACCAGTCCAGCCAATTCAAGAAGATAGTCGGAAAAGGGACGATGGATTTCGGAAAAGTGCTTGCCAGGAGGCAGCACCTGATAGTCTTAAAAGAAGCCTTGGACGCCCAGATAGAGAAAGTGATCGAATCAAGCCAAAAACTTGAGAAGCAGAGGGAAAAACTCCTTGATGCGATGAAGGACAGAAAGATCATAGAAAAAGACAAAGAACACAAACTCGAGAAATATAACGAAGTAATGAAGCAATACGAGATAAAGTTCCTGGACGAAGTTGCTACGTTAAGGTTCAAAAGGGAAAAATCGGATATAAATTCTTAGATAGCTTTTTTGATCTTTCCGGACTTCATGCATTTTGTGCAGACGTACTCTTTGAGTACTTTGCCTTTGACGATGATCCTTACCTTTTGAAGGTTAGGGAACCAGCGCCTTTTTGTCTTTATGTTGGAATGGGAAACACAGTTCCCCGAAATAGAGCCCTTATTGCATATAAAACATCTTTTTGACATCTTTTTATTGATCTCCTGCAATAATATTACCATAACGGACGGCTGGTCTGCAAGGTAGGGGAAAGAAAGCTCTGAAGAGCTGAAGTGCTGAAGGAAAGAAATGATCCCTCAATTCTTCAGAACTTCAGCCTTCAGCTCTGGTGTGTTAAAATTACTCTTAAATGTCCTCAGACCTTGATACGAATATACAATACCTCAAGGGCGTCGGTCCTCACATGGCACGGCTTTTTTCCAAAATAGGGGTATTCACCGTGAGGGACCTTCTTTATTATTTCCCTCGCGATTGGGAGGACCGTCGTAATGTACAGAAGATATCGGGACTTGTCCCGGGTTCAGAAGTTCTTTTAAAGGGCCATATAAAAAAAGTGACGCAGCAGCGCACCAAAAGGGGCTTTTGCATAGTGAAAGCCCTGGTCAGCGATGACAGCGGTTCTGTCATCGCTTCGTGGTTCAATCAGGGTTTCGTAAAAAGGGTGCTTGAGAAGAACAGGGCGATGCCGGTCCTTATTTCAGGGAAATGCGAGGTCAACGATTATTCGGGAGCCGTTGAGGTCACAGTAAAAGATTATGAGTTCCTTGATCCTTCCGAGAAGCCGCTGGAGATAGTCCCGAAATATCCTTTGACCGACGGGCTTTACCAGAAAAGGATAAGGGCCGTGACCAAGAACATGATCTCGTCTTACGCGCACCTGATACGCGATCCGCTCCCAAAAAATATCCTGGAGGAGCTGGACCTGCCTCCTCTGGCGGATTCCATACTTGCGACGCACTTTCCGTCGGATATCTTATCCCTTGAAAGATACAGGCGGCGTCTTGTGTTCGATGACTTTTTCATGCTGCAGCTTACTCTGGCGATAAAAAGGAAGAAGACAAGGATCGAGAGCAAGGGGATAGAATTCGCCGTTGATGACGGATTTATCTTCCGGTTTGAGAGCGCTCTTCCTTTTGAGTTGACGGGGGCACAGCGGCGGGTGCTTGCCGATATAAAGAACGACATGAAAAGTTCCAAGCCCATGAACAGGCTTTTGCAGGGCGATGTCGGTTCCGGAAAAACGATAGTCGCGGTGGAAGCCGCCGCGATCGCCGTGAATAACGGATATCAGGCGGCCATAATGGCCCCGACGGAGATACTGGCGCAGCAGCATTACCAAAAGATAAAGAAGCTTGTGGAGCCGTCCGGGATATCCGTCCGTATACTTACGGCCGGAGAAAAAATCGCGGACAAGAAAAAAGTAAAACAACTCATCTCTTCCGATGAGCCGGCGATAGTGGTCGGGACGCACGCGCTTATTTCAGAGGGTGTAATCTTTTCAAATCTCGGGCTTGTTGTGGTGGACGAACAACACCGCTTCGGCGTTGAACAACGGACTCAGTTATTGGAACGTGGCCAGGACGGAATATCTCCCCACCTTCTTTCAATGACAGCCACGCCCATCCCCCGC
>JAKLHX010000168.1 GCA_022709925.1 Candidatus Margulisiibacteriota bacterium | reverse complement strand
GGCCGGACTTTTGAGACAGTACGGATGGAAGCGGCGTTATATAAGTGATATCCACGGCTGGAACAGCAGGCTAGATGAGATACAGGCCGCTATCTTGAGAGTGAAATTAAGATATCTTGATGAAGACACCCGGAAGAGAAGGGACATAGCAAAAAAATACGGGTCGCTGCTTTCAGGTCTGCCTATAGTGCTGCCGGAAGAAAGAGCCGGCTCTAAACATGTATTTCATCTTTATGTCATAAGGTCAAAAGAACGCGATGCTCTTGTAGCGTTCCTTAACGAAAAGGGCGTGCAGTCGCTGATCCACTATCCTAAGCCTGTCCATATGCAGCCCGCATACAAAAGGACAGGTGCCGGTCTTGAAAACACAGAGAAAATGTCCGGAGAGATAATGTCGCTCCCGATATATCCGGAACTTCCGCATGAAAATGTCGAAAGAGTTTGCTTTGCAGTTGCAGACTTCTATAGGAAGAAAGCATGACCGATAATACTAAAATAAAAGGTTTTTATTCGGGTAAAAAGGTTCTTTTTACCGGAGGGGCCGGATACATTGCCTATAATGTCACGGAGATACTTAAAAGTGTAGATTGTAAGATCGTCCGTTTTGACATAGGAAGTAAATTCCCTGTCATAAAAGACGCGAAGGCCGAAATAACCGATATATCGGGGGACATAAAGGACTCCGGCACTCTCGAAAAACTGCTTAAGGACGTCGATGTGGTATTTCATTTTGCGGCACAGACGAGCGTTTATGTCGCGAACGATGATCCGGCCGCTGATGCGAAAGTGAACATACTGCCTCTTATAAATATGCTTGAGATAGTAAAGAAGAACTGTAGTTCGCCTGCGTTCATATTTTCAGGTACCGTTACAGTGTCAGGAGTGGATGTTCCTCTGCCTGTTAACGATAGTTCTGCGGACGATCCGGTCTCGATCTATGACCTTCATAAAATAGTGGCGGAACAATATATAGAGTATTATTCAAAAATGGGATATATAAAAGGAGCGATACTCAGGCTGGCGAATATTTACGGTCCCGGGCCCAAGAGCAGCAGTTCCGACAGAGGAATACTCAATAGAATGATGATAAAAGCGCTTAGCGGACAGGACCTTACGGTATACGGCGCAGGGGATTTCTTGAGGGATTATATCCATGTAAAAGACGTCGCAATGGCTTTCCTTTTGGCCGGTGCCAATGCGGATGCCTTGAGAGGAAAACATTTCGTGATAAGCAGCGGAAAAGGGACGAAACTCGTAGATGCTTTCAATATGGTCGCTGACCAAGCCTCTAAAAGAACAGGTAAAAAAGTAAAAGTCGTAAGCGTTCCTCCTCCGCAAGGCCTTTCTCCTATAGAGAGCCGCAATTTTATAGGTGATCCCAGCGCGTTCAAAAAATTGACCGGCTGGAAGAACGACAGGGCTCTTAAGGACGGTATCATCGAGACAATTGATTTTTTCAGGGAAGGGGCCTGATATATGAAAGATAAATCGCCAGCCTTAAAAGGCAAGAAAGTCATAATAACCGGAGGCTTGGGATTCATAGGGAGCAATCTGGCACATAAATGCCTCGAGCTTGGTGCCAAGGTCACGGTATATGATTGCCTGGACCCTAATTCCGGAGGCAATATCTTCAATGTGAAAGACATAAAAGACGATATCGAGATCGTATTCAAGGATATATTGGATTTTGACGAGATATCCAATGCATTGACAGGCAAAGACATCATCTTTAACTGTTCCGCCTCGACCTCTCATCCGTTCTCTATGCGCGAGCCGATGATCGATCTTGATGTGAACGGCAGGGGAGTGTTGAGCATACTTGAAGCCGCGAGAAGGTTCAACAAAGAAATAAAATTTGTGCACATAGGCACATCTACCCAGCTTGGCAGTCTGCACTACAGGCCGGCCGACGAGCACCATCCGGAATTCCCTACGGACATATACTCCGCAAATAAGAGCGTTTCCGAGAAGTATGTTCTGATATACGGAAAGGCTTACGGCATGCCCGTGACCGTTGTCCGTCTGCCGAACGTGTTCGGGCCAAAGGCCAGCATCCATAGTCCCGAGTTCACTTTCGTTAATTATTTTGTGGGTTTGGCGCTCCAGGACAAATGCATAACCGTTTACGGTGACGGAAAACAGCTCCGGAACGTGCTTTATGTGGACGATGCGGTCTCTGCTTTGGTAATGGCCTCCGCGACATCCTTGTCGGATAATGAGATATTCTTCGCGGTCGGTGACGAGCATATAAGCGTTATCGATATAGCCAAACAAATAGCGGAGAATTTCGGCATAGGGAGCGCGAAGTCCATCCCGTGGCCTTCCGAGAGGAAAGCCATTGAAATTGGAGATGCCGTCCTGTCGAACAAAAAAATAAAAGAGGTCCTTGGCTGGCGTCCGGAAACAAGTTTTTCTGAAGGACTTAC
>JAKLHX010000167.1 GCA_022709925.1 Candidatus Margulisiibacteriota bacterium | reverse complement strand
CTTTTAATGAGGTCTTTTCCAGCCATCCTTTTGTGAGTACGATGTCCTTTTTTGCATCTATGCTCACGGCTATCTTGTCCCCGAACAGCTCGCAGAGGGTCTTTATAAGGCTGAGGTTCTCGAAGGCAACGGTCCCCAGCATAACCCTCGATACTCCGCTGTCAAATATCTCTTTTATTGTGTCGATATCCCTTATGCCTCCGCCTACCTGTATCGGGACCCCGACGTTCTTTGCTATGGACTTTATTATGCCGATGTTCCTTGGGCGTCCTTCTCTTGCACCGTCAAGATCGACAACGTGTATCCTTTTATATCCCTGACCTTCCCATTTCTTTGCCATTTCGACCGGGTCATCGGAATATACGGTGACTTTTTCATAGTTGCCTTTCTCAAGCCGTACGCATTTTCCCGATAACAGGTCTATTGCAGGTATTACTTCAAAGTTCATTTGCTTAGTTCTCCAAAATTCTTAAGTATCTCGAGGCCGATGTCACCGCTCTTTTCCGGATGGAACTGGAGCGCGAATATGTTCTTGCTGCCGACAGATGACACAAAATCCCCTCCGTAATCCGTGGAGGTCAAAATGTCTCCGGGCTCCTTTGTTTCGCAGTAATACGAGTGCACGAAATATACCTTGGAATTATCCCGGATGTTCCTCATGATAGGGGAGTCACCCTTTTTTATTGATAAGTTGTTCCAACCCATGTGAGGGACCTTTAATCCCTGTTCTTTTTTAAAGTTGAACTTTTTTACTTTCCCTTTTATAAGCCCTAATCCTTTTTCTTTGCCTTCTTCGCTTTCTTCGAACAATATCTGCATGCCAAGGCAAAGGCCAAGGAAAGGCTTGCCTTTTGTTATCTGTGACTTGAGCAGGTCTATCAGTCCTGATCCTTTGAGCTCTTTTATCGCGGGATCGAAAGCCCCGACGCCCGGAAGTATAATGGCTCCGGAAGCTTCTATAGCTCCTTTATCTTTTGTTACGGTCGAGCTGAAGCCCAGCTTTTCAAGAGCTTTTTGGACGCTTCTCAGATTGCCGGCCCCGTAATCAATGATGGCTATAGACATATCGCTACGGCTCCTATCACTCCGACGTTTTTCTTGAGTTTCGCCGGAACTATCTTTACCGGAGCAAGCGCGCGGACTTTTACGGTCTTCTTTATCGAGTCAAAAAGGGGCTTCCCGAGATTTGATATGCCGCCGCCGACTATTATCGCTTCGGGGTTAAGTATGTTAACTACATTAGAGAATCCTATACCTATGAGCTTTCCGGTAAAGCGGATCTCTTTAAGTGCTTTCTTGTTGCCTTTTTTTGCCAGAGCATTCAGCTGTTCGGGGGAGATCCCCGACCTTTTGGCGATCGCAGGACCTGCTGCCATGCCTTCCAGGTGACCGGGAAGACCGCAGGAACACTTTGGACCATTGATATCTATGACAGAGTGGCCTATCTCTCCGGCTGAGCCCGTATTTCCTCTGTAGAGCTTTCCTCCTATGACGATGCCTCCGCCTATCCCGGTGCTTATAGTGGAATAGACAAAGTCAGAGAACTTTTTGCCGGCACCGAACTTCAGCTCGGCTATTGCCGCGCAATTGGCATCATTTTCAAGGACAACCTTTTTCTTGAGCCTTTTTGATAGAATATCCCTTAAATATACTTTTTTCCATCCTTTTAGATTGGGAGGGTTCAGAACGGTGCCTTTTACCGCATCCACCGGTCCGGGAGCTCCTATCCCTATGCACCGGACTTCAGAAAGCTTTATATCCGCCTTTTTACATATATATATGACCGAGGACGCTATCCTGTCTATAACTTTGTTGACACCGAGATGTGCGAGCGTGGGGATCGTATCGACGGCTAATATCCTGCCGCTTGGAAGTGCCGCTGCGGTCGATATTTTTGTCCCGCCCAGGTCCACCCCGATAATGAATTTTTTCATGAAAAAAGTATAACATGAAAAAGGATGAAGAATTAAGGATGAAGGATGAAGTATTAATAGGTGGGCACGTCTTTAGCACTCGTATTGACAGAGTGCTAAAGGGTTGTTATACTTACTACAGGTTGAAAAAAAATTCGTTCGGAAGGAGGGGAAAAGAATGGCGAAGAATCTGAAGCCGCTAGGGGACAGGGTGGTCGTTAAACAGGAACCATCCGAAGAAAAGACGCAAAGCGGCATAGTGCTTCCGGATACCGCTAAGGAAAAACCCCAGATGGGGACGGTGATCGCGGTCGGAGCAGGCAGAGTGCTGGACAACGGGCAAAGGGTCCCGCTCGAGGTCAAGATCGGCGACAAGGTGATCTACGCGAAATACGGCGGCACCGAAGTGAAATTAGACAATGAAGAATATATCATCCTCCAGGAGAGGGATATATTGGCGGTAAAAAATTAATCGAAAGGGGTGTGACTTTTAATGGCTGCAAAAGAAATAATATTCAGTG
>JAKLHX010000166.1 GCA_022709925.1 Candidatus Margulisiibacteriota bacterium | reverse complement strand
AAGGTCTCGAAAGGCGACTTCATCGTTGCCGGAGAGAATTTCGGCTGCGGCTCTTCCAGGGAACACGCTCCTGTCGCTATAAAGGCCGCCGGGGTATCTGCAGTGATAGCAAAGTCTTTTGCAAGGATATTCTTCAGGAATGCCATCAATATCGGCCTTCCGATACTTGAGATAAAAGAGACCGATGAGATAGAAGAAGGAGATCTGCTCGATATAGACCTTAAGAGCGGCACAATAAAAGACGTAACATCGGGAAAGACGTTCAAAGCTGAACCCTTCCCTCCGTTCATGCAAAAGCTTATCGATGCGGGCGGACTGATCAACTACGTAAAAAAACAATAGTAAGGGCCGGTCGCGCCGTGCCTGCCGGCAGGCAGGACCGACCCCAACGTAAAACAAAGGAGGATATCATGGCTAACAAAACGCATAAGATCGCGGTCATAGGCGGAGACGGAACAGGTCCGGAAGTAGTGGCGGAGGGATTAAAGGTCCTTGAGGTCGTCGGTAAAAAATTCGGCATAAAATATGAGCTTACCCACTTTGATTACGGCGGGGACAGATATCTTAAAACAGGAAAGATACTTGATGACAGCGAGGTCGAAGGCCTTAAAAAATTCGACGCAATATTTTTGGGAGCAATAGGCCATCCTGATGTCGCTCCCGGGATCCTTGAAAAGGGAATACTGTTAAAAGCCCGTTTCGGACTTGACCAGTACATAAATTTGAGACCCGTAAAACTCTATGAGAACGTATGGACCCCGATAAAGGACAAGGGGCCTGAAGACATAGACTTTGTCGTAGTAAGAGAGAACACCGAAGGCCTTTATGTCGGCACCGGCGGGAACCTGAAAAAAGGGACAAAAGATGAAGTCGCGATACAGGATTCTATAAACACGAGAAAAGGCGTTGAGCGCTGCATCAGATACGCCTTTAATCTGGCTAGAAAAAGGAACAAGAAAAAACAGCTGACCCTCGTCGGTAAGACCAACGTGCTAACGTATGCTTTTGATCTCTGGTACAGGACTTTTATGGAAGTCGCAAAAGAATATCCCGACATCAAAGCCGATTACGCCCACGTTGATGCCACCTGCATGTGGTTCGTAAAGAACCCTGAATGGTTCGATGTCATCGTTACTGACAATTTGTTCGGAGATATCATCACAGACCTTGGCGCAATGATCCAGGGCGGAATGGGAATAGCAGCAGGAGGAAATATCAATCCTGAAGGCGTATCGATGTTCGAGCCTATCGGAGGATCAGCACCTAAATATACAGGAAAGAACGTAATAAACCCGCTTGCAGCTATAGGCGCGGTCCAGATGATGCTCGAGAACCTCGGCGAGGAAAAAGCGGCTCATGCGGTCGAGAGATCGATAATGGCCGCCTGTAAGAAGATGCTCAGCATGTCTGCGGGTAAAATGGGATTCTCTACCACCGAGGTCGGAGATATGGTGGCTGAGGGAATTTAGAGCTGATGTGCTGAAGAACTGAAGTAAAAAAGGGCCGGGATCTTCCCGGCCCTTCCTTTTTTGTCGAGTGTTTACACACTGAAATTTCTTGCTGTTTTTTCCGATAAATACCTGATTAGAGCTGATTACAAAAAGGAGGACCAAAGATGGCAAGTAACGTAAGAGTCTCGGTGTTCACCCCGGCATCGGTCGCAAAATTCATGAATGGCGTACATATAAGAGGCGTATTTACCCCAAGAGCTGTCTCTGCCATGCCGGATAGAGTAAGGCTCAGACCTGATCTTTTTTTTACCGCTTCAAAGGTAGACACGGCAAAACTGGCGCAAGCTATTTCCGTTCCGCACGACCAAGTGTCCGGCTTTCTTGACGGGGCCGATATCAAAACTCAAGCTTTAGCTTCATGCGGCTATAACTTCAGGCTCGAAAATCCAAATCCAAACCAGGCTTTAAGGGATGGAGATTGTTCTGGGAAGGACAATCATGACTTTACCGGGCGTATGCTTCTCGGCAGAATAGGCGTTCCGGAAGATGTATTAGAACCTGTGAACATTGCCGCTGTTTTGAGGCGTGACATGACTTCTTTTCACGGGGATTTTGCTCTTTCCGTAAAAGAAGGGTCTTATTACGATGCCTGGAACGGTTTGACTGCGGCATATCTTAATCACATGGAATATGATCCGATAAGCGCCGGAGCAGCGCTCGGTTCCATTGCGATTTCCATGAAGGGATCTGATATTACTCGTATGCCCCACACTTTTTTGACGGATGTCGCGCAACTGCTTTATCCGGAAGATAAAAAGTCCACAGCCCAGGTTTTAGTTGCTGCTTTGCAAAAAACAAATCCGGAGGATGAAGGGGCGCAGATACGGGCTGTTACGGAAACGAGAGATGCCGATGTTATCAATTTCGCCTCGAATAACTGGAATGAATGGAGATTAAAACCCGGGAGCGAAGCGGATATGGACACGGCC
>JAKLHX010000165.1 GCA_022709925.1 Candidatus Margulisiibacteriota bacterium | reverse complement strand
CTTTAAATGCGGATGACGCTCTGCCGATAAATGACTTGGCCATCGAGTTGAACGATACCAGGAAATCTTCCGGAATGACGTTTAAACTGTTTATTACGTCCACGTGGTGAACAGTCGCTATCTCCGGCTTCCAAGAAACCCTGGAAGAATCCCCGGACTTTGAACCAGCCAGGTGCATCTTGCCGATAAGACGGCCTATATTTATCCACCCTTCTTTATCGAACTCATCAAGCGCGCGTCCGCCTTTTTTAGGGAAGACCGCGAAGAATATCCCCTTATCCTCAAAAAGCGTCTTGCCGCCATATTCAAGCGGAGGGATGACATGATTATCAAGCTCAAGAAGCTCTTGTATAAAAGTATGTTCTTCGAGTATCATCTCTTTGGTCCAGCGGTTCGGACGGTAAAATTTCACTATCAGCCTGTTCTTTGACGTCTTTTCTTCAAGCTCGAAAACCCTGTTGATATAGCTGTTGCGCTTGACCAGCAATCCGCTCAAAGGGATACCTGCCGCGTCTTGTACGGCATCTATTATACTGTCGTGAGTTAGGGGTTCCCAAACATTGCTCATATTGCAATAGTAGCATTATTTCAAAGGATTGATAAATCCGGCTTTTATCATACACTCGTCCCATTCCCCCTGTGGGGTCGAATCCCAGACGATACCGCCGCCAACTCCCATTTCGCCGGCGTTCCCTCGGAACAAAAGAGTGCGTATCGGCACATTGAACATCAGGTCTTTATCCGGGGTGATGTAGCCGATAGCCCCCGTATATATTTTTCGGTCCTCTCCTTCCAACTGCCTGATCACCTCCATTGCGCGTATCTTTGGAGCCCCGGTAACGGAACCCGAAGGATGAAGAGCTTTGAACAGGTCATGTAAAAGGATATCCGCGTCTATCGAAGCAGTAACGGTCGAGGTCATCTGGAACAATGTCCTGTATCCTGCGACCTCAAAAAGTTTAGGGGCTCTTATATTGTTCCCGATCCTTCCGAGATCGTTCCTCAAAAGGTCCGCGATCATCACATTCTCAGCCCGGTTCTTCGGATCATGTTCCAGAAAATGACCGCCGAAAAGGTTGTTCATGATACCTTCACGAAACCATGTGCCTTTCATAGGCTTGGTGACGATATGCGTGCCATTCTTTTTCATGAAAAGTTCCGGAGACAAGGACAATACGGAAAAGCCTTCAGCTTCTAAAAAAGCTGGATAAGGGACCGGCTGGGCATCGAAAAGCTCCCTGTAAAGCGCGTATTTATCGCCTTTATAGCCCAAAAGGAATTTCATGCAATACGTTATCTGGTATACGTCCCCCCGCTCTATAAATGACCTGATGGCGTCGATATCTTCAAAGTACTCCTGACGGCTTTTATTGGTGGTGACGATTTCCAGGCGGCCTGCTGCTTTACGGGAAATCGAGCGGACATCAACGGCATTCTTAACCGGCCTTTCATATACCCCCATATATATCAAAGGGAAATCATAACCCTTATCAGTCGCCAGCTTTTGTTCGAATGCATGGCCGGCTTCATAAGAAATGAACCCTGCAAGATAATGGCCTGAAGCTATCGCCTTCTCCATTTCAACAAAACAGGAGGCTACTTCGTCGTGCGTATGGCACGATATGATCTTCTTAGGGTCTTTGAAAAACAAGGGATTCTTTTCAAATTCAATAAGTACTTTCATTTATAAGAGAGGTCTGGGTGCCTGCGGGGAGGCTATTACATAACCTTACTGGAATTATAGCATTTTTGGATTATTTGGGCTGACCGCCCCATGGGGTGGAGATTATCGTTGGTTTTTCTCCGATGCACCGGTCCTGGCCTCTGTTGGAAACACTATGCAGTGAATAGTAATAACGGCCTAAGCTAGCCGCACAGCTTCTATAATATCTTGGAAAACCCTCCTGAAACCCGAAAAACCCGGAAACGATCTTCTGGTCAGGATCTGGATAGGAATACATCCCAGATCTTTCAAGCCATCCCATCAAGCGGACACTTATTATTTCACTCACAACATCCACGGCTTGTGAACGATGACCGTTAAGCCCCATTAGCGCAACAGGTATAGAGTATTTCTGGCCGTCCTGCTGTGCGTTCCCCAGAACATTTCTCAAGGCATTTTCACCGTTATAATTGGCGCCAAGTTCCTTAAGATCACCAAAGAATATCCGGCCATTTCCGTCAAGAACAGCTGTAGAAAAAGGAGTTTCGACAGTAAAAGGCTGGCATATCCCGCAGAAACTATAGTTATTATTCTTGCCGGTAAACCGCACAACCCCGCTCACGACACCGTCTCCCGTATGTCTAACAGCCATTACCGCACACTTTGCCGTGATCCTATTTTCGGCAAAACGAAGCGGTCTTGTGGCAATAGTTACGTTTAAGGACATTAACATCTCCAGATATCTTTGGTTATCGCACTCATTATATTTATCGTTATT
>JAKLHX010000164.1 GCA_022709925.1 Candidatus Margulisiibacteriota bacterium | reverse complement strand
CTTGACCACCCGCCCGCTCACGCTCTCCCCGACCTTAAGGTTGTGTTTGTTCAAATAATCCTTGCTGAGGGACTGCGTCGCCCGCAGCACAAGCTCCTGGGTCTTTTCATCGTAAAGCATCAGGGAACATATCGTGGAATTCATGAGATCGGCCGTGATCCTCATAAGAAGCGACAGTATCTCCTCAAGATACATGTCGGAAGCAACGGTCTTGCTGACATCGGAAAGCGCCGCGAATTTCTTTGTGCGCTCGGCCTCGAGGCGGGCTATTTTCTTCCTGCACTCGGCGAGCTCCGCCTTTAATCCGGACAAAGTCTCGGACTTCTTTGAAGAAGCCATATTACGATATCTCCTTCTTCATCCTCTTGACCGCTTTCTCGATCCCCACGAACAACGAGTCGACGATTATAGAAAAACCTATATTGAACTCTTCTATGCCTTTTATTGAGGCTATGCGCCTTGCATTTGAAAGGTCGAGTCCGTGCCCGGCATTTACCTTAAGGCCTTTCTTTCTTGCGAGGGCAACGGCTCTCTTTATTTTTTGGAATTCCCTTGCCTTTGAATAAGACCCCTTGGCATTGGCATAAGCCCCGGTATGTATCTCTATGAACCTGGCGCCGGACCTTGCGGCTGCGACCACCTGCTTATTTTGCGGATCGATAAAGAGGCTGACATCGATATCTTTGTCCTGGAGCCTTTTTATATATTTTGAAAGATATTTTAGCTGTTTTGCGGCATCAAGCCCTCCTTCGGTCGTGACCTCCTGCCGTTTCTCGGGCACAAGCGTCACGATATCCGGTTTTACCTTAAGGGCTATATTTTGCATTTCGGCGGTAGCAGACATCTCCATATCGAACCGCTTTACGGCTTTTCTTATCTCAAAAATATCTTTATCCTGTATATGGCGGCGGTCCTCACGAAGATGGGCTACAATACTATCGGCACCGGAAGACACACACAACATGGCGGCTTCTACAGGAGAAGGGAATCCTTCTTTTCTTGCCTCCCTGAGCGTGGCGATATGGTCTATGTTTACACCGAGTTTTGGCATTTACAACTTAAATATAGCATAAAAAAAGCCCCCCGCAGGATGCGGAGGGCTTTTAAAAATGCACTCTCTTATTTCAAATTTCTAAGCTCCTTAACCAGCGCAGTTATAGTGCCCGGACCTACTCTATTGCCCTTATCCTCAACACTGACCTCTATTTCAGGGTGTGCATCTTGAAACTTCGCAAGTCCCTCTATTAATCTTTCCCTGGTAGCTTTCTCTGTTTTCCCGGGTTTTGCGTCCGAGACATATCCCAAAGCCTTCAATGAACTTAAAAGCAGCATCACATCGTTATACGGAAGTTTCCCGAAACCGGCCCTTGTCCTCTCCAAAACATATCCGGACGATATGCGTGATTCTACATCACCATTATCAGACCTGCTTATTGTTTCATATATTCCCTTTGTCACTTTAGGATCTCCGACATTAATACTGGACGCAAAATCCTCCGGCGAAGTATTGCTGAATTTATCCTGTATTATGCCGCTGGCATCAATATAACCGTTTTCCAATAATTGCGTCCAAACCTGGTCAGCGATCGTGTTGATCTGCGCGTCCCTTTTTTTAGCATTTTCCACATTTGTCGCTGGCGAACCGGTAAGCGGAGCTGGAGGCACAAGATCAGAGACCGCGGTCCTTAAGTCATATTTAGCAAGCAGTCCAGATTCCCGGTATCCGAATGCGTTGCCTATAGCCTGTATAAATGTATAACCGTCCTCACTGCAGATCCGGGTGTTTATGGCCTGCGGCCTTACCCCTGCAGCATCCGGAGCTTTTCTTGGAGATGCTTGCGCAACCTTCCACGAAGGCGATACATCCCCTGATCCTGTCACCGAATTTACCATGGCTTTTCTCCTTTTAACTAGTTTTTCAGCCCTATGCCTTTATATCGTAACATCCGGATAAAAAGTTGCATAGATATTAGTCGTGATCGTGGTCATAATGCGTTTCCTTGTATAATGACCACTGTATATATATATCGTTAAAATTTAGCTGAGATTTCAACGTTTGGGTTTGTCCAGGATGTCAATTCGCACCTTTGCGACCCCGGCGCCAAGCAATCCGATGGCTTCGGCGGCGCTTCTGGAAAGGTCGATTATCCTGCCTGCGACATAAGGCCCCCTGTCGGTTATCCTCACAAGAACACTCTGTGAATTGTCAAGCCTTGTGACAAGGACCTCGGTACCGAAAGGTAGTGTCTTATGGGCCGCCGTGAATTCATTCATATCATAGCGTTCTCCGCTCGCGGCACGCCTGCCGTGGAAGAACCCTCCGTACCAGGATGCTTTGCCGAATTGGGTGAGCTTGGATTTGACCGTATCTACTGAAAAAGGAAGAGCCCCGAAAGAATCTCTTAGTTTATTGGTCCTTTCAAGCGCAACGCTCCAGGTATCCTTATTGTGTATAAAAGCGTCTTCTTTCTCCA
>JAKLHX010000163.1 GCA_022709925.1 Candidatus Margulisiibacteriota bacterium | reverse complement strand
CAACCGGGCCGGCCTTTGCCCCACGGGCTCTCCCAAAAAGGCTCCCCTTCTTTAGCGGCCTTCCACAGGACAAAATCAAGAGGGCTTTTCTTTTTTTCATTGACATCCACCCTGGCTCCCGAAAGCATTCCTTCAATGTCCCTTTTAGAAAGCTTGCCGTATGGCGAGAACTTATCTATCTCAAAATAGACATCTCCGTCAGCGGAATAAGCGGCGCCGTTCTTTTCAAGGTCGGAAATGAGAGCGATCATCTCCTTTATATGTTCGGTGGCTTTCGGATATTCGGCAGCTCTTTTGATCTTAAGCTTATCCATGACCTCAAAAAAGCTGTCCGTATATTTTTTGGTTATCTCCGCTATGGGAATGCCCTGTTCATTAGCTTTTTTGATTATTTTATCGTCGATATCGGTAATGTTCTGTATATACTTGACCCTGTATCCGCTGTATTCAAGGTAGCGGCGGATGATGTCGAAAGCGACATATGCCCTTCCGTGGCCCAAATGTGTCTCATCGTAGGGGGTTATTCCGCACACATACATGGTCACGGCAGGAGGGTTTAGAGGTTCGAAAGTCTCCTTGTCCTTTGTTAGCGAGTTATATATCTGAAGAGGCATGGGTTTACTGCCCGACCTTTTTTTCCAGCGCCTGTATCCTGTTCTGGAGGTCTTCCAGGGCTTTTCCGACAGGGTCAGGAAGGTCCCCGTGTTCCAGAGGATTTATCTTTACTCCGCCGCGCGCCACGACCCTCGCGGGATTGCCGACAACAGTGCAGCTTGGGCAGACCGATTTTGTTACAAGAGCTCCGGCCCCCACCCTTGAATCATCGCCTATGTGGATGTTCCCGAGGACTATGGCTTCCGCTCCTATCGTGACATTATTACCGATGGTAGGATGCCTTTTGCCTTTTTCCTTGCCGGTACCGCCGAGTGTCACGCCCTGGTACATGGTCACATTATCGCCGATGATGGTCGTTTCGCCTATCACCACGCCGGCGCCATGGTCTATAAAGAACCCTTTGCCGATCGTAGCTCCTGGATGTATCTCTATCCCTGTAAGGAACCTACTTATCTGGGAAATGAACCTCGGGAAGAACGGGATATTAAGCTCATATAAAAAATGCGCGACCCTGTGGAGATAGATGGCCCACACGCCCTGATAGAACACCACTTCAAAAATATTCTTTGCCGCGGGATCACGTTCAAAAACCGCCTTTATGTCTTCAAACATTTTTTCCTCCTATTTCCTGTCAAAGAATATGCTTTTACCTGTCGCGCTTAAAGGGATCCCCAATATCTGTTTCACTTCTTTACCGAAAACACCCAGGTTCTTAGCCGCCATCCCTATCGTCCACATTATCCTGTTATCAACACGCTTGTCCGCGGCCACCGAAACAGCTGACCCTACGGCGATCCCAAGGTCAACGGAGTTGAAAAAACAAGCCGCTCCATATTTTTCATTGTCTTCACAATCTTTAAAACCGCATAAGCCGCAGGGCTTAAGTCCGCCGGTCTTTCTTTTGACGCCTATAAGCACCATTTGGGTACAGTCCTTTAAGGACTCGCAGTTCCTCCTGAAGCCTTCCCGTCCGGTCTCAGAATATATCTTTTCCATTTCGGAAACGATCCTTGCAATATCATTGCCGTCAACCACCGCTATCTCTACCAGGTCGACGCCTCGAGTCTTGGGAGCGGTACGCGCGGCAATACACATTGCATTAGCCACATCGGCTAACGCTTCCTGCCTTATATTCTCTTCTTTCCGGACCGCCATTTTACATCATCTTTTCAAGGGAGGACAGTTGTTCGGTCGTACCCAAAGCTATAAGGATATCGCCTGCCTCCATCTTGCTGTCGGCTTTAGGGCTCAAGTCGAACCTGCCGTTAGTTTTCTTTATCGAAAGTATCATTACACCTGAGATCTGCCTTATATTGGCTTCTCCCAATGTCCTATCCGTCAGCCTGGAACCTTTTTCGATCTTGAATTCCTTCATCCAGAACTCAATATTATCACTGCCGGTAACTATATCCAGGAACTCTATCGAGACAGGCGTGAGTGCCATGGAAGCCATGCGGTTGCCTGCCACATAATAAGGGGCCATTACGCTGTTCGCTCCGGCACGCTTCAGCTTGCTTTCGGTCCCTTTGTTCCCTGCCCTCGCTATAATATTCAGGCCGGGGTTCATGACCCTTGCCGCAAGCGTCACATACACATTTTCGGTGTCGGAATCTGCCGTTGCAAGAAGGCCTTTTGCCCTTTTTATCCCGGCTTTTTCAAGGACTTCGTCAGAAGAAACCTCTCCGATAACGAACGGAACGCCTTTTTCTTCAAGCTCTTCCGCTGTCTGCGCTTTTGTATCGATGACGACGAACGGCGTCTTATCTCTCTCAAAGTCTTTCGCTATCTGATGGCCTACCCTTCCGAACCCGCAAATTATCAGATGGTCTTTCATTTCTTCCAATCTTTTATCCATTTTCTT
>JAKLHX010000162.1 GCA_022709925.1 Candidatus Margulisiibacteriota bacterium | reverse complement strand
AGTTCAAGACCTCATCGTAGTTCATGAGCTTTACTTCATCGCTCCTGTAATGCTTAAGACCCGAAGGCTTGAAACCTTCGACGGGTTTCTTTGTCAGGCACAGCATAAGGTCGTTCTCATAAACGTTCTCCGCCTCTTCATCCGTCATGAGCAGCTCATATATTTTTTCGCCTTCTCTTTTGCCTTTGACCTCTATCTTTATATCCGAAGCTTTCCTGCCGAACTTCGGGGCAAGTATCTCTATCATGGCTTTTGCGATGTCTTCGATCTTCATCACTGGCATCTTTAATATGTAGAGCTCGGAACCCTTCATATAACAAGCGGCGCTCAGCACCAGTTCGACCGCCCTTGGTATCTCCATCATGAACCTTGTCATGTTACTGTCCGTCAAGGTCACGGGACCGCCTTTTTTTATCTGCTCGCGGAACAACGGAACGACCGATCCTCTTGAGCCGAGGACATTTCCGAACCTCACGGCACAGAACAACGTCTTGTGAGACCCCCTGTACTGCATGCCGGAGACCGCGATCTTTTCGGCAAGGAGCTTTGTGGCGCCCATAACGCTGACCGGCATCGCAGCTTTGTCAGTACTAATATGAACGAATTTCTGAACATCACTAGATCTTGCCGCATCAACCAGGTTCTGTGTCCCCATAACGTTCGTTTTTATGGCTTCAAACGGATTGTATTCACACAGATGCACATGCTTCATAGCTGCGGCATTGAAAACGATATCAACCCCTTCCATTGCCAGGAACACTCTTTCCCTGTCCCTGATATCTCCTATAAAGAAAGATATCTTGTCTTTCGGCACATCTTTAAGTTCCTGCTCAAGCTGGAATTGCTTGAATTCGTCCCTGGAAAATACCCTTACCTGCTTGACCGGGAATCTCAACAGCTTTTTCACTATTTCGCTGCCGATCGATCCTGTACCCCCTGTTACCAGGATTATCTTGTCTTTAAAAGCATCGGCATATATCTTATCCATATCATCTGACCTCCTTGATTATTTCCGCCAAGTTGTCCGAAACATACGTGACCTCGTCCTTGCTCAGCTTGTTGTAGAACGGTATCGCTATCGTCCGGCTCGACACGGATTCCGTGACGGGAAAATCCCCTTCCTTGTAGCCGAACTTCTCCACATAAAAAGGCTGGAGATGTATCGGAGGAAAATATATATTACATCCGATGCCTCTCGCCCTTAATTTCAATATTATCTCATTCCTTTGCTCCTGCGAAAAATCCTGTGTAAGACGCACTACATAGACGAACCAGCTGCGCTTGATCTCATCCGTGGATCCCGGAGGAAGAATGATCTCTTTGATCCCGGACAGAGCCGTGTTATACATATCAGCGACCTCTTGCCTTTTCTCAAGAAGCTCGTTTATCCTGCCGAGCTGAACTATCCCGAGAGCGCAATTGATATCGCTCAATCTATAGTTATAGCCGAGGCGGTTATGCGCGAGCCAGCCCATGCCTTCGTCCCTGCCCTGATTGCGCATACTTTTCGCCATGGCATCTATTTTTTCATCGTCTGTCACTATCATGCCGCCTTCTCCCGTGGTCATTTGCTTATTGGGATAAAAAGCGAACACGGAACAATCGGAGAATGTTCCTGCTTTTTTGCCGCCTATACTTGCTCCTATGGCTTCGCAGGCGTCTTCTATTATCTTTAACCCGTGTTTTTTCGCGATCTTGTTTATCGCTATCATGTCGCACGGGTAACCGAAAACATGCACCGGCAGTATGGCCTTGGTATTTTTTGTTATTTTTTCTTCTATTTTCTTCTCATCAATATTGAAAGTATCGGGCCTTATATCCACGAATACCGGTTTCGCTCCTTCGAACATGGCACAATTGGCGGAGGCTATGAAACTGAAAGGAGTGGTTATGACCTCGTCCCCTTCTCCTATTCCCAGCGCTTTTATGCAAAGATGGAGTCCCGACGTACCGCTGTTGACCGCGGCCGCGTTTTTCACTCCTATATAAGAAGCAAAATCTTTTTCAAATTCCGGCAACTTAGGCCCGAGGCTGAGGCTTGTGGTCTTTAACACCGAGACCACGGCATCTATTTCTTTAGCGGTTATATCCGGCCCCGATAACGGTATGTTCATTTTTTTATCTTCCTTACTGCTTTTGCGGGGACACCGAACGCAATGGTGTTATCGGGAATGTCCTTGTTCACAAAAGAAAAAGCGCCGATTATGGAATTTTCCCCTATCGTAACCCCCGGCATGACCACACTGTGGCTGCCTATGCACGCATTCTCTTTTATCGTCACCTTGCCGCCCTTATTGTCTATTGTGGAAACGGAATATATGGAGCAATGCGACCCTATTTGCGCATTATCTTCGATCTTCACTCCGTTCTTTGCGTTTATATACGTAAAAGCGCCTATATCCGTCCGATACCCCAGGTCAAGGCCTTTAACGTTCTGGACTATCCAATTATATTTTGTCGGTTTATTCTCCTTTATGACCGGAT
>JAKLHX010000161.1 GCA_022709925.1 Candidatus Margulisiibacteriota bacterium | reverse complement strand
ATAAACAACGTATCGCCTAACTGTGACTGCTACAATTTCAATGCGCCTCCAATAGTAAGGGATATCGGGGTCCTTGCAAGCACGGATCCTGTAGCTATTGATCAGGCGAGCCTAGACCTTGTAGAAAAAACCGCTGGACTTGATATAATAAAAAAGACCTGGCCAAATATCGATCACAGTGTGCAGCTCGAACACGCACAAAAGATCGGCCTCGGGTATAGAAAGTACAACCTGATCACATTATGAGCGACTTGCTCTCACATCCGTTCCTTTCAAGGCGTAATATCGTCCAAGAGCTGGACAAGATACCGTATATAATCATCGATATCGAAACGACCGGACTTTATCCCGAAAAAAGCGAAATAATAGAGATAGGGGCAATAAAGACCGACGGACTGAATGCGGTCGACGTCTTCACGACGCTTATCGAACCTGAGGCTGAGATCCCAAAGGAAATAGAAGCTTTGACAGGAATATCTCAGGAAATGACCTTGGGAAAGCCCCGAGCAAAACAAGCGCTGTCGGAACTGCTGTCATTCATCAAGAATGACGTGCTGGTAGCGCATAACAGCGATTTTGATATCCCGTTCATAAAACATCATCTGCAAAAACACCTGAAAAAAGATATCAGCAATAAGGCCCTGTGCACCATGAAAATAGCAAGGGCTGTCGTCCCCGGAATAAAGAGCTATAAGCTCCATACATTGGCCGAACACCTGGGAGTGCAGGTAATGAACAGGCACAGAGCTATGGGAGACGCGGAAACTACCTATCATGTATGGACAAAGTTGATAGAAGTGCTGTCAAGCAAAGACATCAAGACGCTGGAAAAGGCAGAAAGGTTCATGCAACCCGCACAGATTTGAATAATCGTCCGCGGTTTGCTATATTGAAAACATCATGGATTTCTTATCTGACATCTGGAACAAAGCAAAAAAACTCAACAAGACCATAGTCCTGCCGGAAACAGAAGACCAAAGGATATTGAAAGCCGCGGACCTTATACTCAGAAGCAAGATAGCCAATGTTGCCCTTATAGGCACACGCGAAAAAATAGAAGAGGACTGCAAAAAGATCGGGTCCGATATTTCCAAGGCACTGATAATAGACCCCGCCACATCACAAAATCTTGACCGATATACAGAGATATATGTCCGCAATATGAAGAACAGGAAACATGAGGTCTCCTTCAACGATGCGAAAGACATGATAAAAAAAGACTTCCTGTATTTTGGCGCGCTCATGGTCGAAGCAGGCGATGCCGACGGCATGGTGGCGGGAGCAAGCCACTCCACAGGACACACGATAAAAGCGGCCATATATTCTTCTGGGCTGAAACCAGGGATATCCACGCTTTCAAGCTTTTTCGTTATGGTACTACAGGACAGGCAATTCGGATCGAACGGAGTATTGTTCTTTGCCGACTGTGCGGTAGTCCCCGATCCTGACGCAAAACAGCTCTGCGACATAGCTTTGTCCACAGCGGCCTCATTTAAACAGCTCATGAACAAAGAGCCCAAGGTGGCCATGCTCTCTTTCTCCACCAAAGGTAGCGGGAAGTCCCCTTCCGCCGAAAAAGCAGCTTTGGCAGCTAAAATGTTATCCGAAAAAGACCCTGAGCTCATGATCGACGGAGAGCTGCAGCTTGATGCCGCAATAGTCCCCGCCATAGGAAAAAAGAAAGCTCCTGAAAGCAAAGTGGCAGGAAGGGCGAACACCCTCATATTCCCGAACCTTGATGCCGGGAACATCGGCTACAAGCTCACGGAAAGGCTTGCCGGCGCAAGCGCGATAGGACCTATATTCCAGGGATGCGCAAAGCCTATCAACGACCTTTCCCGCGGATGCAGCGTGGAAGACATCGCAAATGTTACGGCAATAACAGCCATACAAGCGATCTGATATGAACCTTGAAGACATCTGCAGAGAGATCATAAAGAAGTCCCCCTACAAGTCCGAAGCTTTTGCCGTAAAGACCATGACATTTTCCGTGAACGTCCGCAACCAAGAGATAGAATCCATAAACAAAGGGACCGCACTGGGAATAGCTCTCCGCTTGATGACCGATAAAAAAGTAGGGTTCTCATATGCAAGCGGGATCCCGGACATAGAAGCCCTTATAAAAAGCGCCGCGGAAAGCGCAAAATATTACGGGGATGAATGGACTGCCGAACTTCCCGATAAAACAGTCCCGAACAAATTATCCCTCTTTGATCCGAAAATAGGGTCCACAGACGAATCCGTAAAGATCGGACTTGCAAAAAAGATCGAAGCAGCGGCCTTTGCATACGACAAAAGAATAAAGAACGCGGAAAGCTCTGGATACAGCGAGGAAGACACTGAGATATATATAGCTAATTCTAACGGGTTCAGTGCCGGATACCGATCGAATTCCTGCGGAGGGTTCGCGCAGGTCATAGGAGAAGAGAACGGCTCTCAGGAAGAGGGCTACTGCGTAATGCAAAGGAAACATTTCACGGACCTTTCGGCGGAAGAGACAGG
>JAKLHX010000160.1 GCA_022709925.1 Candidatus Margulisiibacteriota bacterium | reverse complement strand
TGGCCAATATCGCCCGGATCCTTTTGCCGGGAGCAAGTGCGCTGTATCGCATCGCTTGAGACAATACGCTTTCGTCGGAAGGCAGGAATCCTTTGAGCTGCGCATCGATCAAAGATTTTTTTTCTGACAGATATGCCTTTATGTCCACAGATTATATCTTTCTGACCTGGATCTTCCTGTCCTCAAGATACCCTTTGATCTGAGAGATCCTAAGTTCTCCGTAATGCAAAAGTGACGCCAATAACGCCGCATCCGCACCTGAATCGACAAGAGCTTCATAGATATGTTCGAGAGTGCCTGCGCCTCCGGAAGCGATGACCGGGACCCCAACGGCCTGGGCCACGGCTTTTGTAAGACCGATATCGTAGCCTATTTTTGTACCGTCCCTGTCCATGCTTGTAAGAAGGATCTCTCCTGCCCCGAGTGATTCCGCCTGTTTTGCCCATTCAACGGCATCGATACCGGTTGGCTTCCTGCCGCCATGAGTGTATATTTCCCATCCGCCGTTATTTTTTTTAGCATCGACGGCGACCACGACGCACTGGCTCCCGAACTTTTCGGCGGCAGCGCTTATGATCGAAGGGTCGTTCACTGCGGCGGTATTTATAGAAACTTTGTCAGCTCCCGCGGAGAGGATCATCCTGATCGTCTCAAGATCATTTATCCCTCCACCTACGGTAAAAGGTATAAAGACCTCTTCCGCCACACGCTTTACGGTCTCTATCATTATGTCCCTTTTCTCATGGGAAGCCGTTATATCCAAAAAGACCAGCTCATCGGCGCCTTCCCTGTCATATATCTTCGCAAGCTCGACAGGATCCCCCGCATCAACAAGCCGCACAAAGTTTATGCCTTTGACTACGCGGCCGTCCATTACATCAAGGCAAGGTATTATTCTTTTAGAAAGCATTGAACGCATCCTTTTAGGGATATTTTATCATGAAAGGAAGCTATATTACCGCTTCAGAAGAAACAGGTTTTTCAAGGAACCGGTTATCACGATACCAGGTCAATATTTTGTTCGCGATCCTTGCCGTGACCTGGTCCCCGTGCAGGCCGTGCTCTACAAATGAAGAGACAACGATCTTTGGATCGTCATAAGGAGCATAACAAACGAACCATGCGTGAGCGGCTTTTCTCGGATTTTCGGCGGTGCCGGTCTTCCCTGCGGCCTCAAAAGACGGGATATTGGCCGCACGTCCCGTTCCGCGCACGACCACATCGTGAAGAGCGTTCTTTATTATGCCCAGATTTTTTCTGGATATCGGGACCTGGCCGACTATTTTGGGACTGTAAGAGAACAATTCAACTCCGTCCCTGTCCCGTATATTCAAAGCGATGTGCGGTTCGAACCTGTCATTGCCGTTGGCCAATACGGCATAAAGGTTCGCGATCTGAAGAGGCGTTACCATTAAAAAACCCTGCCCTATCGCATAGTTAAGGGAATCTCCCGGGTACCAGTTCTCCTTATATACTCTTTTTTTCCATTCGCTCGACGGGACTATCCCTGAAGCTTCTGAAGGAAGGTCGATGCCCGTAAGTTCGCCTAGTCCGTATTTTTTGGCAAAATCCGCTATGATGTCCGGGCCGGCTTTGAGTCCGACATTATAGAAGACCACGTCGCAGGACTGGACAAGCCCTTCCGCAAGGCTCAAGTTCCCGTGTCCGCTTGCCTTCCAGCAACGGGCGATCCGCCTGCCGAGCTGAAAAAATCCCGGACAATAGAACATATCGGCTGCTTTGTACAACCTCTTCTCCAAAGCAGCAGAGAGCGAAACGACTTTAAATGTCGACCCGGGAGGATATACGCTTATAGCCCTGTTAAGGAAAGGATGATTAAGCTTGTAGACCCTTGCCCAGACCTGAGAAGATATCGGCTGGGAAAATATATTGGGATCATAGTTCGGATGTGAAGACATCGCAAGAACTTCACCGCTTATTACGTCCAGCACCACAACTGCCCCTGCATTACTGCCGAGAGCCTCTTCGACGACCTTCTGAAGTTCCAGGTCTATCGAAAGAGTTATATTCTTGCCGGGTATGGGGTCTTGAACACCCCTTGATCCTCCGGCACGGCCGTAGGTGCTTATGGAGATCCTCTCTCCGCCGTTGGTCCCTCTCAGATAAGCGTCATACATCTTCTCGATGCCGGTCTTGCCTATCAGGTCCCCGGGCCTAAGGTTAAGCCCGGTATTATTTTCAAGGTCGTCTGAAGTCACCTCGCTTATATAACCCAGGACATGAGCCGCCACGGAATTATTCGGATATACCCTGACAGGCCTTATGTTTATCACGACCCCGGAAAGCAAATGTTTCTTTTCTTCTATCTTGCCGACTATCTCTTTGGGGATGTTCTGTTTTATAAGTATAGGATCGAATTGCCTGGACCTTTTTTCTTTAAGCTTTTTTTTTATTTCATCCTTGGACATGGAAAGTATCGAGGACAGGTTCCGGATGACGATTTCCTTGTCGTTCATCTGGGTCTGGAGGATATATACCGAGAACACCGCCTTGTTCGCGACA
>JAKLHX010000016.1 GCA_022709925.1 Candidatus Margulisiibacteriota bacterium | reverse complement strand
GTGAACGATCAGATGGTAGCCACCGCTCTCTATCGCCTTAAGAGAATATTCAGTCTCAAGATAAGCCGTCATTTCCGGGACCCAATCGTAGTGCTTGCCTTCTTCGGTGCGTTCTTTGAGCGTCATATCCTGCGCAAGATGCCTGTCCTCTCCCGTAAAAGGCTCCGAGCGCCTTCCTGAGAACCAGGCCGTGACATGGGCGAATTTTTCAGGTCCCGCCAAACGTAGCTGCTTTAACCCCGCTCTTGAGACGATCTCTCCGACAGTATCCGGGATCTCTTTTTCCGGGAAAGCGGTCAGGGCATGGATCCCCGGATAATACTCCGTCATTGCGACGAAAATACTGCCTTTTATTATCTTCTGAAGTTCGGTAATCTCTTTAAGGACCTTCGGATTTATCGGTTTTGTGCCTTTTTTGTAATTGAAATATTTAGGGTCCGTCTCGCAGAACGCGGCGGTCAACTGTATTGTCCTGTCCTGCCTGAAATTGAAATATATTATCGAATCCTGCGGCTTGATCCCTTGATATCTTCCGATGATAGTCGGCCTTATGAACTCGTCGGTGTCCCCTCTTTTATATGAGCCTTCGATGGCGTCTCTTGCGTTGTCCGCCCTGAATTCCCCGACTCCGAGAGCTATGGCTTTCATGGCGATAAGCGTCTTGTCCCAGGCAGTGTCCCTGTCCATAGAGATCTCCCTGCCCATGACCGTAGCAATATGAACGGTGTCTTGCATGCCGAGCTCGGCTATTTTATCCTCAAGCATCTTAAGATATATCTCTCCGGCGGCCTTAGGATTTGTATCCCGTCCGTCCGTAAAAAGATGCACGAACACGCGCGTGAGCCCTGTTTTTTTTGCCAGCTCAAGAAGAGCAAAAAGATGGGCTATGCTGGCATGAACGGTCCCTCCATGTCCCTGTAAAAGCCCCATAAGATGAAGGGACGCCGACGGGTCCTTTTTGGAATTTTGAACTGCTTTTAAAAGCGCGTCATTTTTAAAAAAGCTTCCGTCATTTATCGCTACATTGATCCTCTCTATTGACTGGTAAACGACCCTGCCCGCTCCCATATTGAGGTGGTTGACCTCGGAATTCCCCATTGTCCCCTCCGGAAGCCCTACCGCAAGCCCGGAACATTCCAGTCTAGAATAGGGATGTTTTTCAAAAAGCTCTTTTATGAATGGGGCCTTGCCGGATGAGATCGCTCGATAAATAGCATTGCTGTCATCGTTCCGGCCCAGCGCAAATCCGTCGAGGATACAAAGATATACGGGTGTCTTGTTCATGTTTTAATTATACACCGAACAAAAAGAGAAGAACTATCTAAGGGTGTCAATCCTTTTAAGGATGCTTGATATCGAGGCAGATGACTGAGAACAATCCGAGGAGGCTCCCGTCTCTATGTTTATCTTGACCCCTTTTTCAGGGCAACCTATGAGAGAGGACAGCTCGTTAACTACGCTATTAAAGCCGCCACTATCCGAGAAGCCGCTAATAGAGCCTTTTACATCCCCTATTCCTTCGCTCATTATATACACTTACCTTTCTACATATTATTCATCGTAATCACCCTCAAATAACTTGTATTTGGGATAGCCGTCCGATCGCTCGTCAATACTTGACCATTTTTATCAGGTATTATATAATTTTGAGTATGAGGGTCACAACAAAGACCGAATACGCCGTAAGAGCAATAATATGCCTTGCGGGGACCGGCAAAGGCCTTTCCGTAAGGACCCGGGAGATCGCGGAAAAAGAGGGGATATCAAGGTTCCTGATAGACCAGATATTCATGAAACTGAGGAAAAGCGGGCTTATCAAAAGCATCCGGGGAAGGTCCGGAGGATATGTCCTTGCAAAAGACCCGAAAAAGATCAGCATAGGCGATATAATAAAAAGCATAGAGGGGCCGATATATATACTTAAATGCTGCGGTTCGGGCTCCCCTTGCAAAAAGACATCCTTATGCAAGCCTCACTCGATGTGGAAAAGGATAAATGCGGACATAGAAAAGGTGCTCGACAAAGCCAAAATAGGAGCTCTTTTATGAACGAAAAAAGAATTTATATGGACCATGCCGCCACGACGCCGGCGCATCCGGAGGTCATCGGAGCGATGGCCCCGTATTTTTCCGATATATTCGGGAATCCGTCGTCCATACACAGTTTCGGACAAGAGGCCAGGTCTGCGGTCGAGGAGGCAAGAGAAAAAGTCGCCTCTCTCATAAACGCAAAAAAGGAAGAGATCGTGTTCACGAGCGGAGGAACGGAATCCGACAACTTCGCCATAAAAGGGGTTGCTTTCGCGAACAGTAAAAAAGGCAATCATATAATAACAACGCCGATAGAGCATCACGCCATAACTGAGCCGTGCGAATTCATGAAGACGCTCGGTTTTGATATTACCTATCTGCCGGTAGACGGTTACGGCATGGTGGATCCCGAAGACGTAAAAAGGGCCTTGACCGATAAGACTATTTTAGTTTCGGTAATGCATGCGAACAACGAAATAGGGACTATACAGCCTATCGACGAAATAGGCAGGATAACCCGGGAGGCCGGAGTTTATTTCCATACCGATGCAGTTCAGACGGCGGGAGCCATCCCGGTAGATGTAAACAAAATGAACGTAGACCTGCTGTCCATATCGGCCCACAAATTATACGGCCCAAAAGGCATCGGCTGCCTTTACATAAAAAAAGGCACTAAAATGGTTCCCTTCATGCATGGCGGCGGGCAGGAAAAGAACCGCAGGGGTTCTACAGAGAACGTCCCGGGGATAGTAGGTTTCGGGAAAGCTGCCGAAATAGCGGTAAAAGAGCTCGACGCGAGACAGGCGCATCTTTTGCCGTTGAGGGACAAGCTCATAAAAGGACTTTCTGAAAAGATAGATCACAGCCTTTTGAACGGCCATCCCACAAAAAGGCTGCCGAACAATATAAGCATGTGCTTTGAGTTCGTAGAAGGGGAATCGATGCTGCTCAACCTGGACATGGAGGGAATAGCTTCCTCGACCGGTTCGGCCTGTTCATCGGCAACACTTGAGCCGTCTCATGTACTGCTTTCCATAGGCAGGCCGCACGCGATAGCTCATGGATCGATAAGGTTTTCGCTTGGCCGCATGACGACAGAAAAAGACGTCGACACGGTGCTGGATGTTTTTCCGAAAATAGTCGATAAGTTGCGCAAAATGTCCCCTTTGTATAAAAGATAGCCATAATATATATTGAAAGGAGAATTTTCATGCCTGCGTACAGTGAAAAAGTAATGGACCACTTCAAAAATCCGAGGAACGTCGGGGAGATCCCTGATGCGGATGGGATAGGACATATAGGGAACCCTGTGTGCGGGGACATAATGGAGCTCTATATAAAAGTAAAAGATAATGTCCTCACGGATGTAAAGTTCAAGACGTTCGGTTGCGGAGCCGCAATAGCGACCAGCTCCATGATAACCGAGCTGGTGAAAGGCAAAACGCTGGATGAGGCTCTAAAGATATCGAACAGGGCCGTGGTTGAGGCCCTTGACGGCCTCCCCCCGGCAAAGCTCCATTGCTCCGTGCTGGCCGAAGATGCGTTAAAAGGCGCGATAGACGACTATTTGAAAAAATCTACAGGAAAAGGACTCCCGGGATTTAAACCTCATGAAGAACACCCGCCGAAATAAAAAAGTCCTTATGGCAATGAGCGGCGGGGTGGACAGCTCCGTATCTGCTGCCATATTAAAAAAAGACGGGTATGATGTAATCGGCATCACCATGGAGATCTGGCCGAAAAAGGCGGACGATTTCGGAGGATGCTGCTCTGCATCCGCCGTCGATGACGCAAAAAAGGTCGCGGACAAACTGAAGATCCCCCATTACGTGCTGAACCTGAGAGAAGAGTTCAAGAAGTTCGTCATAGATGACTTCGTAAAAGAGTATAAGAACGGCAGGACCCCGAACCCTTGCGTGCGCTGCAACAGGCATATAAAATTCGACCTTCTTTTGAAAAAAGCCGATGAGCTGGGCGCGGACTTTATCGCGACAGGACATTATGCCGTCATAGTCAAAGGGAAAAAGATGTACGAACTGAGAAAATCCTCGGATAAAAATAAGGACCAATCATATTTTTTATATGATTTTTCTCAAGAAGCATTAAAAAGGACGCTGTTCCCGCTCGGAAAAATGACAAAGACAAAAACCCGGCTGCTCGCGAAAAAGCTCGGGCTTTCAGTGGCGGACAAAAAAGACAGCCAGGAGATATGCTTCATAGAGAATAATAACTACGGAGCCTTCGTTTCGGAGAATTCTTCGGAACCAATAAAACCGGGACCTATATACAGCGCTGACGGCACAAGGCTCGGCATGCACAAAGGGATAATATACTATACGGTGGGCCAGAGAAAAGGCCTGGGTATCCCTTTCGGGAAGCCGTTTTATGTCATAAAAATAGACCCGGCGCAAAATGCAATAATAGTCGGGGAAGAGGACGAGACGCTCGGGAGATCTCTGGTCGCTGAAGGGTTCAGATGGACCTCTATAGATGCTCCGAAAGATATTTTTACAGCCAAAGCAAAAATAAGATACATGAACGAAGAGACCGAAGCGCAGATACATCCGCTTGAAAATAACGAAGTGTCTGTCTCATTCAAAAAACCGGTAAAGGCCATCACACCCGGACAATCGGTGGTATTATACAAAAACGACACGGTACTCGGAGGAGGGGTAATTTGCCGGACAAGCTGACAGAAAAAATATTGTCCCTGAAAAAACAAAAGTCCGCCGTTATATTGGCGCATAATTATCAATTGCCGGAAGTCCAGGACGTCGCGGATTTTGTAGGGGACTCTCTCGGACTAAGCATAGAAGCCTCAAAGACCAATTCGGAAATAATAGTTTTCTGCGGCGTGAATTTTATGGCCGAAACAGCAAAGATACTTAACCCGAAGAAAAAAGTCCTGATGCCCGAACCAAAAGCCGGATGCCCAATGGCAGGCATGATAAATGAAAAACAACTTGAGGAGCTGAAAAGATCTCACCCGAGAGCAAAAGTAGTTTGCTATATAAATTCAACGGCACAGATAAAGGCGCTGTCCGATGTCTGCTGTACATCCGGTAATGCTGTCGAAATAGTCCGATCTCTCGGCAACGAAGATGTCGTTTTTGTTCCGGACCAGTATCTTGGAAGCTGGGTCGAAAAAAAACTCAATAAAAAAATGGTTTTGTGGAACGGATATTGCAATATCCACAATAAAATACTTCCGGAGCATGTCGCTCAGAAGAAAAAAGCCCATCCTAAGGCATTGGTCATGGCACACCCCGAATGCACTCCCGGGGTCTTGGCGCTGGCAGATAAAGTTGCCAGCACTTCCGGCATGGTGAAGTTCCCCGGCACTTCCAACGCTTCCGAGTTCATCGTCGCAACAGAAGTAGGCATACTACATCAGCTCAAGAATCTATATCCGGAAAAAGTATTTTATCCTGCTTACGACGATGCCCTGTGCCCTAACATGAAATTAACGACGCTTGAGAAGGTCCTTTGGGCGCTCGAGGACGAAAAAGACGAGCTCCTTGTAGATGAGGCGGTAGCTAAAAAGGCTTATCGGTCAATAGATGCGATGTTGAAGGCCTCTTGATCAGCTGTCCAGAATAAGTCTTCTGATAAGAAGTTCATTGTCTCTTTGTCTTGAAGCCACGATATTCGTGACCAAAGACTGCGCGACGCTAAGCCTGGCAAGTTCTTGATTGACGTCCATCATCCTCTCCATGGAACCATCAAGTCCTAGAGAAGAAAGTATTTCGGCGCGCCTGCCGTCTATTGTCCTGGATGCGCTTATTGCGGGATCGCCGTCACCGGCCCTGGAAGCTGAAGTCCTTTGTTCTTCTCTGTTCTTTTCGTTCACGACCGCAACGCTTCTTTGTTCATTATTGACGCTTGTAACGTCCCTGAATGTCGGATTCACCGATGCGGTGCCGGAAGCAACGCCTCCGTGAACTAGTTTTGCATTATTTGCTTTTACTGTGTCTAAACTTACGGTCATTTGTATTCTATCCCCCTACAACTATATATCGACAGATCCTATCGAGGATTTCACTCGGAACAGGGCAGTCCCTGTCTGCGCAATAATGCACCCTATCAAATTAGCCGCAATATCTATAAGTTTGCCGCTCCTGCCCGGGACAAAGACCTGATGGAGTTCGTCGGTAAGACCATAAAGTATTGTGATGGCTACCGAATATATCATCTTCCAGACAAACGGGATGTCGGCCGTCCTGTCCAACGCCAAAAACACGAGAAGATTCAAAACGCCGTATTCAATGATGTGTATGATCTTTATGTCGAAATAGACCGGCACCGCTCTTGCCGGAGGCGGCGGCGGAGAAGAAGAGAGCCAAAAGATAAGCGCCATATAGGCTATGGCAGGGGTCCAAGATACAATAGTAAAGAGTGTTTTTTTCAATTCAAAAAGGCCTTAAAACTTGACGTCTTTTCTTATAAGAGGCTTGTCTATGACGTATCCTTCGCTGCCGAGGGCTGATTCCGTTGCGCCGTCTACAAGTATCTGGACTTTTTTTATCCCGGGAAGGTCGGTGAAAGTATATACTATCTGGGCCAGCAGCCCCTGGACCTTGGAGGTGCCGCCGCCGTAAGTCTCGAGGTCTTTTGAGAAATCGGCCAGTACCGTGTCGCCGCGTTTATATACGTTCCTTAATTTTGTCTGTTGCGGTATCTGGGAGAAATACCCCTGCTGTTTTTCCGTTGCCGACGGGGCCCTTAGTAGCTCTTCTGCCACAAAGAACAGTTCTTTCGCTCCGTTCGGGACCTGTCTTTCGACATATACGAGCTTGCTGCCCTTAAATAGATATATCTTTGCCGGACCGGAGGATATCTGTACAGGGCTCACCAAAAAGAAAAGCGCCGCACCTGCGATAGCGAGCACGGCCGCTATAAAGACAAATCGTTTGAATGTTCTCTTCTTTTTTCTCACAGCCTGTTATTCTACTCTTCTTCGCCTTCTTTTACAACACGGGCAACATCGACGACCTTG
This sequence comes from Candidatus Margulisiibacteriota bacterium, assembly GCA_022709925.1. Classification (GTDB taxonomy): domain Bacteria; phylum Margulisbacteria; class WOR-1; order JAKLHX01; family JAKLHX01; genus JAKLHX01. Next base: position 6,348 of record JAKLHX010000016.1, on the reverse strand, counting down.
TCCCCTTCGTCGATCCTTTGCACTCTTACTCCGCTCGCTGCCCTGCCCTGGCAAGATATTGCGTCGGTCTTTTGACGGCTGACGACGCCGCTTTGCGCGATGATCAGGATCTCGTCCCCTTGTTTCACTATCTGCAGCCTTGAAACTCCGTCGCCTTTTCTGAGCTTTATCAGTTTTATGCCCTTGCCGCCCCTGTGCTGCGTTCTAAAATGCTTTTCCAAACATCTCTTGCCGAAGCCGCCTTCGGTTATCGTCAAAAGGCTTCCGTCTTTTTCTATCACCCCCATAGATACCACATGATCCCCTTTAGAGAGGCTTATCCCTCTTACTCCAGAAGCCGATCTTCCCATGTCCCTTACATCTTTTTCTTTGAACCTGATGGCTTTGCCCTGGTATGTCGCAAGAACTATGTCCCTTGATCCGTCGGTCTCCCTGACCCAGAGCAGTTCGTCTTTATCTTTAAGGCCGATCGCTATTATCCCCGTTCTTCTGATGTTCGCAAAATCTTCAAGCGGGGTCTTTTTTATGACTCCGTTCTTTGTCGCCATGACCAGGAAAGATTTGTTGTCAAAAGTCTTTATGTTCATGGTAGCGGTCACTTCTTCGCCTTCGACAAGCTGAAGGAAGTTAACGATGGACTGGCCTTTGCCTACCCTGCTTGCTTCCGGTATCTCGTAGGCTTTGATCTTGTAGACCCTGCCTTGGTTCGTGAAGAACAATATAAAGCTCTTTGCCGATGCGGTTATGAGCTTCTTAAGCTGGTCCTCCTCGCGCGTTTCCATGCCCGTGACGCCACGCCCTCCCCTGTTCTGGCTCCTGAACGTCGTAAGAGGCATCCTCTTGATAAAACCGTCGCGTGTTATCAATATGACTATCTCTGTATCCGCGATAAGGCTCTCAATGTCGATATCCTCGGCGGTCTCTCCGATGGTCGTTCTTCTGTCGTCCCCGTATTTCTCGGCCATTTCTTCCAACTCTTTTTTGATTATGCCCATTATTTTCTTGCGGCTTGCCAGAATGGATTTCAGTTCGCCGATGAGCTTGACCAACGCCTTGTAGTCTTCCTGTATCTTTGTCCTCTCGAGTTGTGTGAGTTTTTGGAGCCTCATGTCCAATATCGCCTGGGCCTGCAACTGTGAAAGGCTGAAATTATCCATAAGGCCGTTCCTTGCTTCGTCGACCGTCTTGGAGGATCTTATCAGTTTTATGACCTTGTCAAGATTGTCCAGACAGATGATCAAGCCCTCCAATATATGCGCTTCGGCTTCGGCCTTTTTCAGCTCGAACTGCGTCCTTCTGGTAACAACAACTTCTCTGTGCTTTATGTATTCTGAAAGCATTTCTTTCAGGTTGAGCTGGCGCGGCTGTCCGTCGACAAGCGCGACCGTATTTATCCCGAAAGAGACCTGCATGTTGGTGTGTTTATAGAGCTGATTGAGTATTATTTCTCGGCTTGTGTCCCGTTTTAGCTCTATATATATCCTGGTCCCGCTTCTGTCGGACTCGTCCCTCAGGTCCGTGATGCCGACCAGTTTCTTTTCTTTTACGAGGAAGGCGATCTGTTCGACAAGAGTGGCTTTGTTGACCTGGTACGGTATCTCATTGACTATTATCGCTTCTTTTCCGCTCTTGAGCTCTTCAAAGCTCACTTTAGACCTTATCGTGAGGCTCCCCTTGCCTGTTAAGAAGGCTTCTTTTATGCCTTGAGTCCCGCAGATTATACCGCCGGTCGGGAAATCCGGCCCCTTGACCTCTTTCATGATCTCTTCAACGGATATTTCCGGATCATCTATAAGCTTTACGGCGCCGGCAACGACTTCTTTAAGGTTGTGCGGCGGAATGTTCGTTGCCATGCCCACGGCTATCCCGGATGAGCCGTTGATCAGGAGGTTTGGTAATTTGGAAGGCAGGACAACAGGCTCTTTCAAAGACTCGTCAAAATTGGGCATAAAATCCACGGTCTCTTTATCCAGGTCTTCGAGCATGTCTTCCGCCATGCTGGCCAGCCTTGCTTCGGTATAACGCATAGCAGCTGCAGAATCGCCGTCAACAGACCCGTAATTTCCCTGTCCGTCGACAAGCATATATCTCATGGAAAAATCCTGTGCCAGACGGACCATGGCGTCATAGACCGATGAGTCTCCGTGCGGATGATATTTGCCGAGGACTTCACCGACAACCCTGGCGGATTTTTTGTGCGGTCTGTTGTGGGCCAGCCCAAGCCCGTCCATCGCATAAAGGATCCTTCTATGGACCGGTTTTAAACCGTCCCGAACGTCCGGAAGGGCCCTGCCGACGATAACGCTCATCGCATAGTCGATATATGACGACCGCATCTCGTTTTCAACCGTTATTTTTGTGGGTCTTGCGTCCGACGGCGGCGGCGTTTCCGCGCCTTTTGCCTCTTCTTTGGTCGCCTCGTCTGCTTTTGTTTTTTTTGCCTCTTTTTTTTCTGTTCTCTTTACCGGCTTGTTTTTTGCCATTGTTTTTTTCTTCTCTGCCTTCTTTTCTATTTCTTCGTCCACTTTCGACATTAATTCTTCTGATATTTTTTTGTCCGGCTCTTTTTTCTTTTCAGAAAAATTGATCTCCTGCAAATATTCTTCTTCTTCCAACTCTACAGGTCCCCTTTCAGCGCATCGGTCGTTTTATATGTCCAGCCATCTGACTTTTTTCGCGTACTGATAAATAAAGTCTTTCCTCGGAACCACATCCGAACCCATCAGCATTTTAAATATCTCGTCCGCGCTTTCGGCGTCCTCTATTTCCACCTTGAGCATTGTCCTTGTTTCCGGGTTCATCGTGGTGTCCCATAATTGCTCCGGGTTCATTTCTCCCAGGCCTTTATATCTTTGTATGGAAACGCCTTCTTTCCCGCCTTTTTTAAATGTGTCTTCCAGCTCTTTTTCGGAATAGATCCATTTTTGCGATTTCCCCTTTTTAAGAAGATAAAGCGGCGGTTGGGCGATAAAAAGATTGCCGTTCTCGACTATGGGCCTTGCATACCTGAAAAAGAAAGTTAACAACAGCGTTCTTATATGCGCCCCGTCGACGTCGGCATCCGTCATTATTACGACCTTATGATACTGCAGTTTTTTTGCTATGTCTTCAGCGGAAAGCCCTTCTTCTTTTTCTTCTTCGCCGCCGCCGTTCTCTCTGAGCCCCGTGATGACGCCGCTGCCTATGGCGGTTATCATCGCTCTTATTTCGTCGTTGTTCAATATCTTATCCAACCTGGATTTTTCCACGTTCAATATCTTGCCCTTTAGCGGCAAAATGGCCTGGAACATCCTGTCGCGCCCTTGTTTTGCAGAGCCCCCGGCCGAATCTCCCTCTACTATGAAAAGCTCGCACTTGGCCGGGTCCCTTTCCGTGCAGTCGGCGAGCTTGCCGGGAAGCGTCGCGGTATCAAGCGCGCTTTTTTTCCTTTCAAGCTCTGATGCTTTTCTGGCGGCGGCGCGAACCCTCATCGCTATAAGCGCTTTTTCGATTATCGCCCGCCCTACCGCGGGGTTTTTTTCCAGATAATTGGTCACGCCTTCGTCAACAATCGAGTCTACTATCCCCTTGACCTCGCCGTTGCCGAGCTTTGTCTTTGTCTGGCCTTCGAATTGCGGGTTCGGGATCCTTACGTTGATAACCCCGGCCAGCCCCTCCCTCACATCGTCACCGGAAAGGGTCTCGTTGTCGGATTTTATGATCCCGTATCTCTTTGCAAAATTGTTGACGGACCTTGTAAAGGCGGTCTTGAACCCCGCAACGTGCGTCCCGCCCTCTTTTGTCTTTATGCAGTTGACGAAAGAAAGCATGTTCTCGTCGTAGTAGTCCTTGCAGTGCTGGAGAGAAACCTCCACAAAAATATTGTCTTTTTCATACACCATGTATAGCGGCGGCTTGTAGAGAGGGTCCTTGCCTTCGTTCACATGTTTTACGTATTCGTTTATTCCGCCGTCGAATTTATAGGTCTCGGATTTCTTTTTGTCGGACCTTTCGTCCGTAAATACTATCTTGAGCCCCTTGTTTAAATATGCCAGCTCTTTCAGTCTGTGTGCGACGGTCTCATAGTCATAATCTGTTTCGTCAAATATCTGCTTGTCCGCCAAATAGGTGATCTTTGTGCCTGTTTTTTCCTCTGCGGTTTTATCTTTTGTTCTTTTTTCCGGTTTGGGGTTGCCTCTTTCAAAGCTTTGCTGATAGACCTCTCCGTCCCTTCTTACGGTCACTTCCATCCACTCGGAAAGCGCGTTCACTACAGAGACTCCGACACCATGAAGCCCGCCCGATACTTTGTAACCGCCCTCGCCAAACTTCCCTCCGGCATGTAGTGTTGTCAAAACAACTTCGGCCGCCGGTCTTTTTGTTTCCTTGTGGATATCAATAGGGATCCCTCTGCCGTTATCAACAACCGTTATGGAATTGTCCTTGTTTATGGAAACTTCGACGCTGTCGCAATATCCGGCCAAAGATTCGTCCACACTGTTATCCACAACTTCATATATCAAGTGGTGAAGCCCGGCTTTTGATGTGGATCCGATATACATGCTCGGTCTTTTTCTTACGGCTTCAAGCCCGCCAAGTATTTTTATATTAGACGCGTCGTAACCGCTCTTTTTCGGCATTTATGATTCCTTTCTCTTTGTCCCGATCCTCACTTTTATATCCTTTACCGCCTTGTCCCCTATCCTGTCGTTAAGCGCTTTTATTATTTTATTCTTCCCGAACGCAAGTTCCTGACAGTAAGAAGGGTTCTCCGTAAAAACACTTAAGACCCCTCCGGAAACATCCCCTACCCAGCTTTTCCCCTGCGTATCGATTATTTTTGGCCACAATTTCCCGGCTTCATATACTGCGATCTTTTTCTTTACGGCAGGATTTCTGCCAACCAATTCTTCGATCACGTTCCTCAATGTTTCCATTTAGGACGCTGTTTCCGTGGTTCTTATAGGCATTATAATATACAAATAGTTCGACCCGTTGTCCGGCCTTATTATGCCCGGACTAAGCGGACCGGAAAATTCCAAAACGACCTTGTCCGAATCAACCGCCTTAAGAACATCGGTCAAAAGCCTTACGTTAAACGCTATTTGGTCCTTAGCTTTGCCTGTTACTTCAACATCTACAACTTCGTCGACACTGCCGACATCCGGGGTGTTCGCGATTATATGCACCTTGCCGTCGTCCACCTTTATCTTTACGATGTTAGAGCTGCCGCCGGCTATCACCGCCGCTCTTTCGGCCGATTCCAGGAACGCCCCTGTATCAACTGTCATTTTTGCTTCGCTGTTCTTGGGGATCACCTGTTTATAATCCGGGAATTGTCCTTGAATAAGCCTCGAAACCAGGTAGGCGTTTCCGTATTTGAACGAGATCTGTTCTGTTGAGATGTTTATTTTTAACTCCCCGGATTCACCGGCCCCTTGCATAAGCTTTACCACCTCGGAAAGCGCCTTGGCCGGGACTATCACGCTTGATTCAAAATTCACCCCGTTGACCTTTTCGCCTCTTTTTGCCAGGCGGAACCCGTCCGTTGCTACCATCCTTATATTGCTATCGTCGTCTTTGTGTCCTTTGCCGGTTTCGAGAAGTATGCCGTTGAGGACATATTTATCTTCGCTGGCGGAAACCGCAAAAACGGTCTGTTTTACCATCTCGGAAAATACTTTTGGTGAAAGTGAAAGTGTTTTTGTGTCTTTTATTTTGGGAAGTACCGGGAATTCATCCGGGGAAAGCCCGTTTATATTAGATGTTGATTGTTTATATGATATCCTTACTACGCCTTTTTCGTTCTTTTTTATGTTTATTTCCGATGAAGGTAGTTTGGACACTATGCCCGCAAGTGTTTTTGCGGGTATAAGGACCGAGCCGCTCTCTTTTATGTTCGCGGGGATGTCCACTTCCAGTCCGATCTCGAGATTATTTGCCGAGAGTTTTAAGCCTTCTTTTGTCGTTTCAAAAAGGATGTTCCCTATTATAGGAAGAGTGCTTCTTGTGGCTACAATCCTTTCCACCGCCTGGACCCCGGAATACAGATCTTCTTTGTTACATCTTATTTCCATCTTCTTACTCCTCTCTTTCTTTATGTATATAGAGAAACAGTACCAGTATCAGTGGATGTGGATTTGTTAATAACTCCTTTTTTGTTTAACCACCTGAAAAAAGCGAAACATATAAATCTAAAAACCCCTTAATACTTTCTGGATAATGTGTTGATAATCTTACTCCTTAACAACACTCAAAACTTTTCAACAATCCGCCAACACGATCCCAACAACTTACCCACCGATTTTTTTTATTTGTTCCGTGAGCATGTTCACGGCATCGGCAAGCTCTTTATCTTCTTTTATCGCC
>JAKLHX010000159.1 GCA_022709925.1 Candidatus Margulisiibacteriota bacterium | reverse complement strand
AGCTTTTTCGTCAATCGGTCCAGCGATGCCAGCTCATCAAGGTTGTCCACGACAAAGCACCAGATCCCGCTCCTTAAAGCATAAACGATCTCATCTTCAAGCTTGTTGTTTCCGTGAAAATATATTTTCTTGGGGTCGCAACCGGCCTTCAACGCAGTATAAAGCTCTCCGGAAGTGGAAACATCGGCTCCAACTCCCTCTTCATCCATTATCTTCAATATCCCTTTGATGCTAAGGGCTTTGCTGGCAAATATTGGCTGGAATTTTTTATGCCCTTTAAAAGCTTTCCTGTACGTTCTGCAGGCCTGTCTCACGGTCTCCTCATCAACGACATAAAGCGGTGTACCGAACTTTTTCGCGAGTTCAACCATATCTACACCGCCCATCTCAAGACGGCCTTTTTTATTTGTTTTTGCGCCCAGAGGCAGAACGTTCTTCATTTGACGCCTTCCATCATAAGCTTATACTCTATGCTGTCCACAAGGGCAAGCCAGCTTGCCTCTATGACATTCGCAGAAACGCCGACCGTGCCCCATTCCCGGGCTTCATCACGCGATTCTATAAGGACCCTGACCTTTGCGCCGGTCCCGTCTTTGCTGTTAAGAACACGAACCTTGTAATCCACAAGTTTTATATCGTCGATGGCAGGGAATTTTTTCATCAAAGCCCCTCTGACCGCTTCATCCAGGGCGTTGACAGGACCGTTACCCTTTCCTTTTGCTTTTATTATCTTGCCGTCTATTTTGACCTCTACCTTTGCTTCCACCACCGTCTTTTTATTTTTCCCTTTGACCGTCTTGACCTCGAACCTATTCCATTCAAAAGGCAGCTTGAATTCCCCCATAGCCCTTTTGACAAGCATCTCAAAAGAAGCTTCCCCTTCTTCGAACTGATATCCTTCATGTTCAAGCTGTTTAAGCTTGTTCAAAAGACCTCTCACATGAGGAGAATCTTTTTTCATATCAACGCCAAAGCTTTGCGCCTTGAATACAAGATTGCTTATGCCGGAAAGTTCCGAGACCGTTACGCGCCTTTCGTTGCCGACCAGCTCCGGCTTCATATGCTCGTATGTCTCCGGATTTTTCATGACAGCGCTGACATGTATGCCTGCTTTATGGGTAAATGCACTTCTTCCCACATATGGCTGCCCTGAATTGAGAGGGAGGTTGGCTATTTCGCTTATATGCCTTGATACTTCCGAAAGCTTGGAAAGATTCTCATAAGACATGCAATCGACGCCCATCTTGAGTTTTAGCGCCGGCATTACGGAGAACAGGTTGGCATTGCCGCACCTTTCCCCATAGCCGTTCGCGGTCCCCTGCACTTGGACTACGCCTCTCTCGACAGCGACAAGGGAATTGGCCACAGCGCAATCGCTGTCGTTATGGGCGTGTATGCCCAGAGGCACTTTAAGGTGTTTTTTTATCTCGTCTATTATGCCGGCGATCTCGTTCGGAAGACATCCGCCGTTCGTATCGCAAAGGCATATAAGGTCCGCTCCGGCACGTTCGGCCTCCATCAGTGTCTTTATCGCGTATTCGGGATTGGCCTTATAACCGTCAAAAAAATGCTCCGCATCATAGATCACTTCTTTGCCTTTCGACTTAAGGAAAGACAAAGTATCGTAGATCATGGCAAGGTTCTCTTCAAGAGTCGTCTTTAGCGCCTGCGTCACCTGAAAATCCCAGCTTTTGCCGAATATCGCGACCGCTTTCGTGCCTGATTCTACAAGGGCCTCTATATTTTTGTCTTTCTCCACCTGGACATTAGCTCTTCTTGTACTGCTGAAAGCAACGATTGTCGCATTTGAGAGCGGTATGTTTTGCGCCTTTTGGAAGAACTCTATATCTTTCGGGTTCGATCCCGGCCATCCGCCCTCTATGTAATGTATCCCCATTGAATCCAGAAGCTTGGATATCTTTATCTTGTCTTCAACAGAGAACGACACCCCTTCGGTCTGGGCTCCGTCACGGAGAGTGGTATCGTACAATTTTACCTTCATTATAGGGGAATTATACCATGACAATGGAATGTCCGGCCCTTAAAAAATATCGAGATATCTATGCCTGGAGCGGGAGGTCAGGCAGCTTTGGAAGAGATTCTATAGTGATCCTGACAGGAGTTACCCCTGTTTCGAACATGCCCAACCTTTTGGCAACCTCTCTTGAAAGATCGATAGCTCTGTTGGCCATGTCCACATAGGGACCCCTGTCCCATACCGGGACATTGTCCACTTGCCGGCCGTTGCTGGAATTTTGGACCGTCACCCTGGCACCCAGCGGAAGATCTCTTGTAGCGCAAGAAACCGCGTTCATGTCGTAGTTCTTGCCGTTGGCCATCTTTTTACCGTGAAAATCCTTGCCATACCATGAAGCGGACCTGCCTTCTATGGTCACGTTCGCTATCCAAAGGTGCTGGCCCACTCGCAGTTTAGCGCCCTCAAGGTTGTTGACCGCGTCAATATCGGCAGCGGTGATCACCTGGTGAGGCTCGCTTCCGCTGAATCTGGCGGCTATCACTGCAAGAGGTTCTTCATAAGAAAGGTCCT
>JAKLHX010000158.1 GCA_022709925.1 Candidatus Margulisiibacteriota bacterium | reverse complement strand
TTGCGGTTGCGCTTCCTGCGGCGCTGTTGGCGTTCTTTGATACGTTAAGAGTTGCTGCAGGTATGAAGCTTATCCCGGTCTTGAAGATATCCAGCCCTATCATTACATTGGCGCTTCCGTTGAGGTCTAAAGCATTTGCATAGTTATCAAGTATGAATTTTGAAGGATCTCCCGCACTGCTTAAAGTATTTATCATATCGTTCAATCCGTCCGTTGCGGCTCCCGCGCCTATTTTAAGCGCCATGGATTGTGCTTTTGCCATACCCGCGGGATTATAGTAGGCGCTGGTCACATCATCGACCAAAGCCGACCCTGCGCCTCCCATTGCGGCGAACTTTGCACTTGTTCCGTGCGGTATCGATGCCGGGGTCATGGCGATAGATGCCGAAGCGATCATTACTATTGCCATTATCGAGACTGCTATCTTTTTCATTTCAACGGCCCTCCTGTTTTTGCGATTTTATAGAATTCTATATGCTTTGTACGACGGGTGTCAAGCTATCTGTAATTCACGAACTGGAGTTCTATCGGGAGGTTAGCTTTCCTCAAGGTCTGTATGACAAGCTGAAGGTCGTCCTTATTCTTTCCGGATACCCTGACCTGGTCGCTTTGTATCTGTGCCTGGACCTTGAGCTTGGCATCTTTGATGATCCTTACTATCTCTTTTGCTTTATCCTGTTCGATCCCGTTCTTCATCTTTATTATCTGTTTTACCGTGCCGCCGAGGGCTGATTCAACTTTCCCGAACTCGAAAAATTTAATGGAAACGCCTCTTTTTATGAGCTTGTTATGGAAAATATCGGTGACGTTCTTAAGCTTGAACTCATCTTCTGAAACGACGACAAGATTCTCGCCTTCCATGGTTATTTCGCTGGTGCTTCCTTTAAAGTCGAACCGTTGCCTTATCTCGTTCATTGTCTGATGGAGAGCGTTCTCAAGCTCAGGCATGTTTATCTTTGAAACTATGTCGAATGAAGAATCTTTAGCCATGGTAATAGGAATTATAGCATAAAGCTAACAGCACGCTCACTGTGTTCGCTACAGCATACAGCTTCGGAGCCGTTAGCCGTAAGCAAAGCGAGCCGTAGCGAGTGAAACGAGCGAGCTGCCTTTGGTGATATAATACATATATATGCCGATAATAGTTCAAAAATACGGGGGTACGTCGGTGGGCTCGGTCGAGCGCATCAAGAACGTCGCAAAAAGGATCATAAATACAAAAAAAGCCGGTAATCAGGTCGTTGTCATCGTTTCCGCAATGGGGCATACGACAGATGAGCTGGTATCCCTGCTTGGGCAGATAACAAACAATCCTACCCCCAGGGAGTACGATATGCTCCTTTCTACCGGAGAACAGGTCTCTGCCGCGCTTCTTGCTTCAGCAATAATCGAGATGGGACATGATGCGGTCTCGCTTACCGGCGGTCAGGCCGGGGTGATCACCGAGGACATCCCTTCAAAAGCAAGGATAAAGGACGTAAAGTTCGACAGGATGAAAAAAGAGCTGTCAAAAGGCAGGATAATAATAATAACCGGGTTCCAGGGGATAGACAGCAAGGGCGATATAACTACAATAGGCCGCGGCGGTTCTGATACTTCGGCCGTTGTGATAGCCGCGGCTCTTAAAGCCGATGTCTGCGAAATATATACGGATGTTGACGGGATATATACTACCGATCCAAGGATGGTCCCGCAGGCCCGGAAGCTGGACAGGATATCACACGAGGAGATGCTGGAGATGGCGTCCGTTGGAGCCGGTGTCATGCATCCGAGGTCCATCGAATGCGGAAAGATATACGGGATCGATATACATGTACGCTCCAGCATGAACAATAATCCGGGAACCTTGATCACGTCAATTAAAGACAAAAAAGGGAGAGAAAAAATGGAAAAAAGCGGATTGGTCACGGGAATAGCCTTTGATAATAATGTGGCGAAAATAGGGGTGCTTCAAGTGCCGGATAAGCCGGGAATAGCTTCTACGATATTCAATGCGCTTGCCAAAGAGAAGATAAGCGTGGATATGATCGTCCAGAGCATACACGGAGGCAATGTTGCCGATCTGTCATTCACGATGTCGCGCTCAGACTTAAAGAAAGCGAAAGACCTTATCGATTCACTGGCAAAAAAGATGGGGGCGTCAGGGGTCGTTTCTGACAGCAGCGTGTCAAAGATATCTCTCATCGGTGTCGGCATGGTAGGGGCCCCGGGGGTCGCGGCAAAGATGTTCGACACGCTTGCCGGCAACAACATAAACATGCACATGATAAGCACTTCGGAGATAAGGATATCATGCGTAATAGACGAGAAGCTTGTTAAAAAAGCCGTGCAGGTGCTTCATGAAGCATTCGACCTTGCCTGATCTGTGCTATAATCTCGGAGATTATCCACGGAGGTAATTATAGTCCCTGAATTCTCAAAAGATCTTCAATAGTATCGCCGAACAAAAGTCCAAAGCCGATAAAAAAAACATTATGGAAAAAGATTTTTATACTTTTATTTTGATACCGCATTCGCCGGACAAGAAGACATTTTCTTTAAAAGTCCCGAGATGGCTCGTGCATTTTTCGCTTTTTTCTGTT
>JAKLHX010000157.1 GCA_022709925.1 Candidatus Margulisiibacteriota bacterium | reverse complement strand
TCTTATATTGACCGGATCTATCGAAGGATCGCTTATGGTCTCGCCGTCAAGGATTATCTCGCCGGACATCGTAGCTTCGTTTATCGTTTCGTGCATGCGGTTTATACATCTGATGAAAGTGGATTTCCCGCAACCGGACGGACCGATTACGGCGGTCACCTTGTTTTCTGCCACTACGGCGCTTACATTCATCAAAGCCTGTTTTTTCCCGAACCATGCATCCAGATTCCTGACCGAGATCTTCTTTTTATCCATATGTCACCCTTTTTGAAAATTTTCTGACCGTAATGGTCACAAGAAGCACCATTACTACTAAAACGAGCGAGCCTGCCCACGCCATGTTGTTCCACTCCTCAAAAGGCGCGATCGCATAATTATAGATCTGCACTGTCATTGATGCCGTCGGCTGATCAATGGCAAAGTTCCAGTACAAACTGCTGAAAGCAGTAAAAAGAAGAGGTGCTGTTTCACCCGAGGCTCTTGCCACAGCAAGCATTATTCCGGTAAATATTCCGCTCCACGCCGAACGCAGGACAATGCTCCAGGAAACGCGCCATTCCGGAATGCCCAGCGCCAGAGCAGATTCTCTGAGGGTCCGGGGGACCATCCGAACCATCTCCTCGGTAGCTCTTGTGATATACGGGATCATGACCAGCCCCATTGCAAACCCTCCGGCAAGCGCAGAAAATCTCTGCATGGGAAGGACTATCAGTATATATGCGAAAATACCCAGGACAATGGAAGGGATCCCGCTCATCACGTCAACGCAATATCTTATCAAGAACCCTCTCTTTCCTTTGCCCCATTCAGCGAGCCATAGTCCGGAAAAGATACCGACCGGCAGACTGATAAGGCATCCTATAGCAACGATCATTATTGTCCCGACTATGGCATTTGCCATGCCTCCGCCTGTCTCGCCCAGCGGCGCCGGAAGACTAATGAAAAAACTTAGGTTTATCGAAGAGATCCCTTTAAGTACGACATAAGAAATGAGGAGAACGAGCGGAAGCACGGCAAAAAATGCCGCAGCACCGCAGCCGACAAGGAATAGGCGTTCCTTTGTCTTTCTTATTGTATACGATTTTTGCTTGCCAATTTCCATATCAACAACCTCGCCAGCCCGTTTATGATTATAGTTACCACCAGGAGTATAAGGGCTATCTCGACCATGACCGAGAACTGAAGGTCCGTAACCGCTTCTGCAAACTCATTAGCTATGACAGATGAAAGCGTGTACCCCGGAGCGAACAGGGACGCCGATATCTCGGGCCTGTTGCCTATGACCATGGTCACTGCCATGGTCTCCCCGACCGCCCTTCCAAGGGCCAGTATCACCGATCCGATTATTCCCGACACTGCCGGGGGTATCACTGCCAGCTTGACGGTCTCAAGCTTAGTCCCTCCAAGCGCCATAGCAGATTCTCTCAGGCTGTTGGGAACGACCTGCAAAACTTCTCTTGATACCGAAGTGATAGTCGGAAGGATCATTATGGCCAGGATCACTCCGGCGGTCATCATGCTTAAGCCCTGGGGAGATCCCTGAAATATCGGAAGGAACCCAAATACAGTCCCGAAAAACGGCTGTACATAGCCGACCAGCCAAGGCCCCAGGACAAAGATGCCCCAAAGCCCGTAAACTACAGAGGGGATTGCGGCAAGCATATCTACCATGGTAGCTATATATTCTTTGAACCTAGAATTCGATACTTCAGACAGATATATTGCGCAACCGAGCCCGAGAGGGACCGCTATAACAAGCGCAATAAAAGAAGAAAGCACCGTACCGTAAATAAAAGGCAAAGCTCCGTACTGATTTGTTACCGCGTTCCATGAAGAGCCTGAAACAAAGTCCCATCCGAAAGTCTTCACGGAAAGCCACGACTTTTGGACGAGCATGAAAAGGATAGAAAAAAATACAAGAGGTATCGCGGCGGCAAGCATCATCGTCACGAATTTGAAGATCTTATCAGTCCTGTTATCATAGGTGCGCAATTCCATCTGTTTGTCCTTGCCTTTTATCTGAATTGGGACCCCGTTTTTCGGGGCCCCTGCATTCACGCAAAAAACGGTCCTTCTGCCTAGTTAATGGAATTTACATCCGCCAGGACCTTGTCCGCCAAAGAACCCGGAAGCGGAGCATATCCCAAATCGGTCGCATATTTTTGCCCATCTGTCAGGCACCAGTTTAAGAAATCTTTCAGGACGGATGCTTTTTCTCCGTTGCCTGCTTTTCTGAGCAGTATCCATGTAAATCCGGCAATAGGATACGAGCTCTTGCCCGGCTGGTTGAGTATTTCTGCTCTATAATCCGAAGGCATTCTTTTCAAGGCGCCCACGGCAGCCGCCGTCACTCCGTCATCCGACGGTTCAACAAAAACGCCGGATTTGTTCTTTATCATCGCAGTCGAAAGATTATTGGATTTCGCATAGGCAAGTTCCATGTAGCCGATGGAATTGCGGTTGTTCTTTACAGCCCCTGCAACCCCGGGATTGCCCTTGCCACCTACTCCTTTTGGCCAGGACACCGATGTTCCGGCCCCTACCCTTGAAGCCCAGGCAGTGCTGACTTTAGCCAGATAACCGGTA
>JAKLHX010000156.1 GCA_022709925.1 Candidatus Margulisiibacteriota bacterium | reverse complement strand
CATCGTCGGGCCGTTCGTGAAGAAGTTCCCTAAAAGCGAAGGCATATTCAGCCAGATGGTGTTTGCCGGGGTCGGTTCTTTTATCATAGCTTTCTTTGTGGCGTTCTTCACGGGCATAGTTATAGCAATGCAAAGCGCTTATCAGCTTTCCAGGTTCGGCGCGAACATCTATGTGGCTCCGATGGTCGCAGTCGGGATAGCCAGGGAGCTGGGGCCGGTGCTGACAGCTCTGGTCGTAGCCGGCAGGGTAGGCGCTGCCATAGCTGCGGAGATCGGCACAATGAAGGTGACCGAACAGATAGAGGCACTCGAGACAATGGCCCTCAATCCGATAAGGTTCCTTGTCGTGCCGCGGTTCCTTGCGCTCCTTGTCATGCTTCCGTGCCTTACCATATGTTCCGACCTCATCGGCATATTCGGAGGATTCCTTGTAGGTGTATTTAACCTTCGACTGGACCCTTACCGCTATATAACGTTTTCTTTTAAATTCATGCTGTGGAAGGACGTCTGGACCGGGCTTGTGAAGAGCGTGGTCTTCGGCATCATAATATCGATGATAGGGTGTTATACAGGATTAAAGACAAAAGGCGGGGCGGAAGGTGTGGGCAAGGCGACGACCTTAAGCGTTGTTACCAGTTTTATCCTGATAATATTATTCGATTGCATATTAACAGGCCTGTTTTATTTTATGAATAAATAAGAAAGCGCATTTACCGTCATGAGCGAAAAAGAGACGATCATTAAAGCCGTGGATGTATGTAAGAAATTCGGCGACAGACAGATATTGAACGGCATAAACCTTGAGATATACAGAGGAGAGACGTTCGTTATCATGGGCGGCTCAGGATGCGGCAAGAGCACATTTTTGCGCCACCTCATCGGAGCGCTTAAGCCGGATTCGGGAAGCGTATGGGTCCTGGGGCATGACCTTGTTTCGCTCAATGATGACGAGATGGATAAGGTCAAGAAGAAGGTAGGGATGTGTTTCCAATCCGCGGCACTTTTTGATTCTATGACCGTAGGAGACAATGTCAGTCTCCCATTGAGGGAGCATACGAAGCTGGACAAGAGCGTCATTGACATAGTGGTTAAGATGAAGCTGGAGCTCGTGGGGCTGAGGGGTTTCGAAGCGCTTATGCCGAGCCAGTTATCCGGAGGAATGAGAAAACGCGTCGGGCTTGCCCGGGCCATCGTGATGGACCCGGAGATAGTTTTTTACGACGAGCCGACCGCGGGCCTGGACCCGATAGTAGCCGGCGTCATTGATAAGCTCATACTGGACCTTTCAAAGAAACTTTCAATAACTAGTATAGTAGTTACCCATGACATGAAAAGCGTCTTCTCCATTGCAGACAGGGTAGCGATGCTATATGAGGGGAGGGTGCTGGAAGTCGGAGCGCCGGATAAGATAAAGACCAGCAAGAATCCGATGATACAGCAATTCATAACCGGCAACCCTGACGGACCGATCAAATTTTTTCAGCAAAAAGACGATTATCTGGAACAATTGTTCAAATAAGCAGAAAATAAAAGGAGAGCATTACTATGAAAATATCGAATGAATTCAAAACGGGCGCAATAATCATTGTTGCTGTCATCGTAGGGCTATTCTTCTGGATGAGGACCACCGACATAAACGCAAAACCCTACAGGATAAAAACATATTTCAATTACGCCGAAGGCGTGAAGGTCGATTCCATCGTGAAGCTTGCCGGCATAGAAGTGGGCAGGGTAGAGAAGATAAGGTTCGATTATGTGCCGGAAACTAAGATAGAGCTGGTGCTTGCGATCGACAAAAAAGCGAAGATACGAGAGGATTCCATAGCTTTCATATCGACCTCGGGCATGATCGGCGACGCATATATAGGGCTCACGGCCGGCTCTCCGGAAAAGCAGTTCATAAAAGACGGCGCTGTGATCATGAGCGAAGACCCGGTCGAGATGCGAAAGTTGATGAAGAAAGCGGATGCGATATCGGAAAACCTGGACAAGACGCTGCTGGAGGTGAAGGGGCTTGCGGAGAACGTCAACCTGGTCGTTAAGGATAACAAGGCCCGCATAGATAATATAGCTTCGAACCTGGAACAGACAGCGTCTAATTTTAAAGAGTTCAGCGAAGATATAAAACAGCATCCGTGGAAATTGCTTATGAAGGGGAAGTAAGATATCAAAGCGTTAAAAAAGGCCTTAAGCCTAATCATCCCTCCTGTAGTAATCCTGCTGATCCTGGCGGGTTCATATTTCCGCATCCTGGATAATTATGAGCTCGAGACCCTGGATTTCAGGTTCAAGATACGTCCCCATAATACCACATCAGACAAGATAGTAATAATAGAGATAGGCGATGACACGATAAAAAAGCTCGGAAGATTCCCTTTCGACAGGGTGTATCACGCCGTGCTGGTAAAGGCCCTTTCGCAGGCAGGTGCGCGGGCTACGATATTCGACATATTTTTCAGCGAGCCGAATAAAGATGACGAAAAATTCACAGCTGCCGTAAAAGAGGCCGGCAATGTCTATATACCGATGGTCTTCGAGTTGGATTACGATAAACGAGAAGACATAAAAAGCGCTTCCGGATATGCCGCACAGACA
>JAKLHX010000155.1 GCA_022709925.1 Candidatus Margulisiibacteriota bacterium | reverse complement strand
ATTCAAAAAGAAGAATCAATAAGAGTTGCAGAAATGCAGCAAAAGGTTGCCGGAAAAGGGTTGCTCAGGATGATCGGATCTAACGGAGAAGGTGCACAGGGCGGTATAATTTCTGATGTTCTGGGTGATGGCGGAAAAGATAAAGATAATAATAAACGACAAAGAGTACGAGGTAAGGCCTAATCAGACCATACTTCAGGCAGCCGACAGCGTAGGTTTCCGGATCCCGAGGTTGTGCTACCATCCGAAACTCTCCATCGAAGGCGCCTGCCGCGTCTGTATCGTCGAAGTCGAAGGAATGAGGAATTTTGTCGCTTCATGCGCTTATCCGATATATGACGGCATGAAGATAAGGACGAATACGGACGAACTTCGGCGTGCCAGGCGGGACATAGTGGAGCTTATCCTTGACAACCACCCTCAGGACTGCCATACCTGCGAACGCGACGGGAACTGCGAGCTTCAAAGGCTGGCTTATGCCATGGGCATCAAGAAAAGGCACTTTGAAGGAGAAAAGAAGAACTACGAAAAAGATATATCTTCGACCTCGGTCGTAAGGGACCCTAACAAATGCATCCTTTGCGGACGGTGCGTAAGGATCTGTTCAGAGATACAGGCCGTGAACAACCTTGGGTTCTCCCACAGGGGATTCCAGACGGTAGTGATGCCCGCATACAACATGCCTTTTTCCGAAAGCGTTTGTTCTACCTGCGGCCAGTGCATAAATGTTTGTCCTACCGCCGCTTTCGTTGAAAAAAATTATACTCAGGACGTTTTTCAGGGGCTTTCCGACAAGAACCTGATAAAGATAGCCCAGGTCGCCCCTTCGGTAAGGGCAGCTATAGGAGAGGATTTCGGCCTTCCTGCCGGGCGTAACATGGAAAAAGAGACCGCCGCGGCTTTGCGCAAGCTCGGGTTCGATTATGTATTTGACACGCAGTTCTCGGCCGATCTTACGATCGTGGAAGAAGCCAATGAGCTTTTGCACAGGATAAAGACGGGCGGCAAACTCCCGATGATAACATCCTGTTCGGCAGCGTGGATGAAATACATGGAGCAGTTCTTCCCGGACCTTATAGATAACATATCCACCTGCAAATCACCGATGTCCATGATGGGCGCGATGATAAAAACATATTTCGCGGACAAGATAAAAGTGGACCCTAAACGCATAATGTCGGTAGCCGTAATGTGCTGTACCGCCAAAAAATATGAGGCGGCCAGGCCCGAGCTTATGGTTAACGGCATGCGCGGCGTAGACCACATGATAACTACAAGGGAAGCTTCGTGGATGATAAAGTCTGCCGGCATAGACCTGGTGAACATAAAGGGCGAAGAGTTTGACGAACCTCTAGGGATGTCTTCGGGCGCGGGGACGATATTCGGTGCGACCGGAGGCGTCATGGAAGCCGCTATAAGGACAGCATATGAACTTTATACCGGGGAAGAGATGAAAGACCTCGATGTCAAAGCAGTAAGAGGATTGAAAGGCATAAAAGAAGGTTCCGTGATGATGGGCGGCAAAGAGATCCGGGTGGCCGTAGCGCACGGCCTCGGCAATGCCGCAAAACTTCTCGAAGAAGTTCGTAAGGACCCGAACAAATATCACTTTATAGAGGTCATGGGCTGTCCCGGAGGATGTGTCGGAGGCGGAGGCCAGCCTTATGTTGGCCTTAATTGTATCCCTCTGGATGAGAACCTTTTAAAGAAGAGAGCGGAAGCTTTATACAGCGCGGACAGGGACAGGAAAATAAGGAAGAGCCATGAGAATCCTGACATAAAGAAGATATACAAAGAATTCTTGGGCGAGCCGCTCGGGAAAAAGTCTCACGAGCTTTTGCATACGCATTACAAACAACACTTCCCGCAGGGAATACTTCCCGGCGAAGAAAAATGTTAGGAGTTTTTTGATGGAAAAAGAGAAAGACCAGAAATTTAAGGAGTTAAAGGAGTATATAAGTTCTTTTAAGTCCAAGGAACATTCCAACTCATATCTGATCGCCGTGCTCCACAAGGCGCAGGAGCTGTTCGGATATATTTCACAGGACGTGATGAACGAAGTGTCAGTGGCCATGAACATCCCAACGGCTCATATTTGGGGGGTTGCGACCTTTTATCATTACTTCAACCTATCTCCTAAAGGCAAACATACCGTATCCGTATGTATGGGCACGGCCTGCTATGTAAAAGGGGCGGATAAGATCATTGAAGCAATAAAAGAAGACCTCCAGATATCGATAGGAGAAACCTCAAGCGACGGTTTGTTCACGCTTCAGGAAGCCAGATGCCTCGGAGCATGCGGACTTGCACCGGTAGTGATGATAGATGATAAGATATACGGGAACCTTACCGCGCAAAAAGCCATCGAGATACTCAGGAAATACAAGAATCAATAGAATGTCTTCATGTCCATCCTTTGCTGTATAATATTTATGCGCGCCATTCATTCGGGAAAAGGAGAGTGATACAGATGAAAAAGACCATACTTATAATCCTTGTCGACAAACGCAAAAAAGCGGCCGTGAACGTCCAAAAGATACTTACAGGCTGGGGTTGCCTTATAAAGACCCGTCTCGGGATTCATGACGGGGTTCTTGATAA
>JAKLHX010000154.1 GCA_022709925.1 Candidatus Margulisiibacteriota bacterium | reverse complement strand
CGGCGAGATAATAGAAGAGTGATATTTTAGACGAAAGAAAGGGGACTATGATGGGGATTTATGATTATGTGTTCGGTCATTTTTCGAGAGACCTGGGGATAGACCTTGGTACGGCTACAACACTTGTTTTTGCGAAAGGAGAAGGGATCATCCTGTGCGAACCTTCCGTTGTCGCAATAAACAAAGATACCGGCAAAGTACTTGCGATAGGGAATGAGGCGAAGGGGATGCTCGGAAGGACCCCGGCCAATATAATAGCCGTTAGGCCTCTCAGGGACGGAGTTATTGCGGATTTTGAAGTTACCGAGATGATGATGAGGCATTTTATAACCAAGAGCCACAACAGATCTGCCTTTGTAAGGCCCCGCATAGTCGTAGGAGTCCCTTCAGGGATAACCGGTGTTGAAAGACGGGCGGTCATCGATGCCGCTATGCATGCAGGAGCAAGGGAAGCATACCTTATAGAAGAACCCATGGCAGCGGCGATAGGAGCCTCTCTTCCCGTCTCTGAACCGGTCGGCAGCATGATAGTCGATATCGGCGGCGGTACAACGGAAGTCGCTGTGCTTGCTCTCGGAGGTATCGTCGTTTCCAAGTCGATAAGAGTGGCCGGAGATGAGATGGATGAAGCCATCGTTGCCCATTGCAGAAAGAACTATAACCTGTTGATAGGCGAGAGGACCGCGGAACAGATAAAGATAGACATAGGGTCCGCATATCCGCTGGGAGAAGAGCGCACCGTAGAAGTAAGGGGCCGTGACCTGGTGTCCGGTCTTCCAAAGACCATTACGCTTACTTCGGCAGAGATAAGGGACGCCCTTGCGGAACCTGTCGCGACGGTCGTAGATGGCGTAAGGATGACGCTCGAAAAGACCCCTCCGGAACTGGCGGCCGATATCATGGACAGAGGCATTGTAATGGCCGGCGGAGGATCTCTCCTGCGCGGACTTGATAAGCATTTGAGCCAGGAGACTGAGATGTCGGTCTATGTAGTGGATGATCCTCTTTCCTGTGTGGCTTACGGGACAGGCAAGGTGCTTGAAGAGATCGACACTCTCAAAAAAGTGTTGATAACGAACAAGAAATCCTGGCAATAGCCTTTATTGACCTGTGTCTTCCTTTAATATGCGGGATAATAATAACGGCTCGTTAATAAAGATCTTCGTTTTTATCGTTTTTTTGGCCGTGGTATCGGTCTTTACTCCGATAAAAGATATCCCTCCCGTCGCCGGGACAAGGGACCTGGCCTTCCGTTTGGTCTATCCTGTACAGTATCTTTCATACAAGGTGATCTCCGGGGCTAACTATGTCATCGTTTCTACTCTCACTTTGCGTAAAGCCCAGAAACAGAACGAAGCGTTGAGACAAAAACTTAAGACCGAACAGATAATCAATGATGTCTTCGAAGCGCTTGCTAAAGAGAACGGACAGATGAGGTCTCTTATCGGTTTCAAAAGGACCAATCCTTTCAAGTTACAGCTTATTCCTGCAGAGGTCATATCCAGAAGCCCTTCTTCGTGGTCCCGCATAGTTTTTATAGATGCAGGGTCGTCAAGAGGCGTGAGGGTCGGCAAGGCAGTGGTTGCGCAACAAGGACTTGTCGGAAGGGTGATAGAAGTATTCCCTAATGCCTCAAAAGTCCTTTTGATAACTGATGAGAACTGTGCAGTTTCTGTCTCTCTGAAAAAGAATTCCGACATCGGCATATTGAACGGCAGGGGGATGCTTGATCCGGTAATAAAATATATAAGTTCTATATCCAATGTAAATGACGGGGACTTCGTTGTGACTTCCGGCATCTCGGATTATTTCCCGAAAGGGATACCCGTGGGGCAAGTTTATGAAATAGGCAAAAGGGACTTTGACCTTTTCCAGTATATAAAAGTAAAGACTGCGGTCAATTTTTCGGACCTGCAGTATCTTTTTGTAGTCAAGTAAAATGCGGATATTTAAAACGTTGCTATTCCTTATCTTTCTTATTGTTTTCCAGATGGTTGTGCTGTCCCGCATAAGCATCTTCGGCATCAATGTCGATCTGCCGGTAGCGTTCGTTGTTCTTCTTTCTTTTTTCAAAGGCCCGAGAGACGGGTTCTGGTACGGAGCCTTTCTCGGTTTTATGATGGATATATTTTCTTCGATCCCGTTCGTGTTCGTTGTCAGCGTTCCGATAGTTTGTCTTGTCTGCGGCATGTTAAAGGACAAATTGTTCAAGGAGGACGAAGCGGTCATGTTCGCTTTCGTCTTTGCGGGCACCTTCCTGGTGTATTTTGCCGGTTCTATCGTGTTCTCCAAGTTTTACGGGGTTGGTTCTTCCGATCTTTGGCTTTCTTGTTTTGGCGTCTCCATATTGAACACTCTTTTTGTGCCGGTCCTGAAGATGTCTTTGTATAAAATAGAGGGGTTATCAGATGAATGAAGAAAACAAGAATGGGATACTGTTCTTTGTAATTTTAGGGCTTATAATACTTGTCCTTTTCATAAGGCTTTGGCAGATACAGGTGCTCGACTTTAAACCTTACTACCGGATAGCCCAGGTGAACGCCGCGCAATCAATGCCCCTTGTAGCCCCCAGGGGGATAATCTATGACAGGAACGGCAAGGTCCTTGTCGCGAACAA
>JAKLHX010000153.1 GCA_022709925.1 Candidatus Margulisiibacteriota bacterium | reverse complement strand
TTCAGACAGGGATTTTTTGATAGAGTTCGCTTCCGATTGCAGCATTTGTATGATGCATTTGTCGCGGCTTGCCGAAGAGCTGATCCTTTGGGCCACCAGCGAATTCAAATATATAGAGATGTCGGATGCTTTCAGTACCGGGTCCAGCATAATGCCCCAGAAAAAGAACCCGGACATCGCAGAACTTGTGAGAGGGAAGACCGGAAGAGTGTACGGCAATCTCATGGCCCTTCTTACCATAATGAAAGGGCTTCCGCTTGCCTATAACAGGGATATGCAGGAAGACAAAGAGAGGATATTCGATTCTATAGACACGATAAAGCCATGTATAAAAATGATGGAAAGCCTTTTAAAGACCGCCAAGATAAATGATAACAATATGCAATCGGCTACCGAGAAAGGCTGCCTTACGGCGACCGATCTTGCCGATTATCTGGTAAAAAAAGGAGTGCCTTTCCGCGCGGCTCACGAAGTGACCGGAAAGATAGTGCGTTTTTGTGTTGATAACGGGAAGGACCTTTATCAGATCTCAAAAAGGGACCTACAGAGGTTCTGCGATAAAGTAGGGGAAGATGTCCATGACCATCTTACTGTCGACCACAGCATAATGAAGAGGAACGTGCCTGGCGGCACGGCCAAGAACCAGGTTATGGCGTCAATAAAGGAGGCCAAAGAGGAACTCAAGCGTGTTTGAAAAAACATTGGTGATAATAAAGCCGGACGGCATTGAAAGAGGCTTGGCTTCACAAATCATTTCAAGGATAGAATCCGCAGGGCTCAACATCTCCGAACAAAAAGATATATATATCACAACGGAACAGGCGGAGCGTCTTTACGCAGAGCACAAAGGCCAGCCTTACTTTGAAAAAATAGTGGAATATATCATGTCCGGTATGGTAAAAGTGATGATAGTGGACGGCGAAGGCGCGGTTTTAAAGATGAGGAGTTTGATGGGGCCGACGGACCCTCAAAAAGCACCTGCAGGGACCATAAGAGGCGATCTTAAGTTCGATAATCCGGATAAAAAAGTGATAAAGAACACGATACACGGGTCAGATTCCGTGGACAGCGCGTTAAGGGAAATAAGAATATTTTTTGAATGATCGAATGAAAGGGAACGGCAGATGAAAAAGATATTGTTGTCGGTTTTGCTTTTTGTGTCGGTGATTTCTGTTGGATTCGCTGCGGAAGTAAAGCTTCCTTCTCCCGTCGGCTATGTGAATGATTTCGCAAGTGTCATCGACGGTGCGAACACCGCAAGGATAAACAGTCTTGCAAGGACCTTAAATGTGAAAAAAGGCGCAGAGCTTGCCGTGGTAACGGTCAAGACGACGGCGCCTCTTGATATGAATACATATGCTGTCAAGCTTTTTGAAAAATGGAAGCTGGGACAAAAAGGCAAGGACAACGGACTGCTCATAGTTGCCGCGATAGATGACAAAAAAATAAAGATAGAGACCGGTTACGGGCTTGAAGGGATAATAACCGACGGTTTTTCAGGAAGAGTGCTGGACGAGAGCGTGATCCCTTCATTTAAATCCGGGAAATACGGAGAAGGGCTTTATCTGGGAGCTTCAGCCATATCCGAAAAGATAACCAAAGAATATGACCCTGCGGCTCCCGTGAAAAAGAAAAAAGCGATATCCTTATACGTTGTTTTATTGGTGAGCCTCATCATCATCTCTGGGCTTCTTTTCTCGGCAAGATACGGTGAAAAGGTGATGAGGTCCGTGATCGCAGGGATAATAGGTGCTATTTTAGGGTTTGTTTTTGCCAATATTGTTGGTTCTGTTATCGGTGCTATAATGGGCGTGATCGCCGCTAACGGAGAGATGAAAGGCGGAGGATTTTACGGTGGAGGTTTCGGGTCTTTCGGCGGAGGAGGCTTTGGCGGTGGCGGAGGGTTCGGCGGCTTCAGCGGCGGAGGATCGGGCGGCGGAGGGGCCGGAAGGTCCTGGTAGTTTCAAAGATGTATGGTAGGGACGGGTTATAAACCCGCCCGTACGGAAAGAATTTTTATTGAAGGGAGAAGTCCAATGTCCAAAGGAATGATGTGGGTGGTAGGCATAGTTGCGGCGGCAATAATATTGATAGGCGCGATCGTAGGCATATATAACAGCCTTGTGGCTAAGGATGTGGCAGTGAAAACGGCATGGTCCCAGGTCGAGACGCAATACCAGAGAAGGTTTGATCTGATCCCGAACCTTGTCGAAACAGTAAAAGGATATAAGATACACGAAGCCGAAGTTTTCAAGAATATAGCCGATGCAAGGGCGAAACTTGCCGGTGCCGGCAGCGTGAACGATAAGATCTCCGCGACTAACGGGCTTGAAGGAGCGATATCAAGATTGCTTGTAGTTGTTGAGAATTATCCGAATTTAAAAGCCGACGCTAATTTCAGGCAATTGATGGACAATTTAGAAGGTACCGAGAACAGGATCTCCGTTTCCAGGATGAGATACAACGAATCGGTCCAGGATTACAATACTTCGGTCAGAAAATTTCCTACGGTCATCTTTGCCGGGATGTTCGGATTTGACAGAGAAAAGCCGATGTTCGAAGCGCAAAAAGGAGCCGAAGAAACACCGAAAGTGAAGTTTTAATTGCTGAGATCGGTCCCGTAT
>JAKLHX010000152.1 GCA_022709925.1 Candidatus Margulisiibacteriota bacterium | reverse complement strand
CGAACACTTTAGGTCTCTTTGACAGGAACATCCTTAAGATATCAGAAATGGTCCATAAGGCCGGCGGACTTTTTTATATGGACGGCGCCAATGCGAATGCCATAATAGGTAAATTCAAGCCAACGGACCTCGGCTTTGATTTTGCGCACCTCAACCTTCACAAGACCTTTTCGACGCCTCACGGCGGCGGCGGCCCGGGGTCAGGCCCTGTAGGGGTCGTTAAAAAGCTCATTCCTTATCTTCCCGTGCCGAGGGTCATAAAGACCTCCAAAGGATATGAAATGGACAGTTCAGGTTCCTCAAGGTCAATAGGTAAGGTATCTTCTTTTTACGGCAATATCTCTGTGATAATAAAGGCCTGTGCTTATCTTTTGTCATATGGTAAGCGAGGGATAAAGGACATATCTCAAAATGCCGTATTGAACGCAAATTATCTGATGAGCTGGCTTAAAGGCTACTATTATCTTCCTTATGACAGGACCTGCCAGCACGAGTTCGTCATCTCCGCAAAATGGCAAAAAGAGAAATACGGCATAAGGGCGCTTGATATAGCCAAAAGGCTGATAGATTACGGATTCCACCCCCCGACGATATATTTCCCTCTCATAGTGGAAGAGGCCATCATGATAGAGCCTACGGAAACGGAAAGTCTTGAGACGCTCGATTCCTTTGTGGACGCCATGATCGCTATCGCTAAAGAATGCGAGACCGATCCCGATCTTGTGAAAAGCGCCCCTCATTCTACTGTTGTCGGGCGACTTGACGAGGTAAAGGCAGTGAAAGACCTCAACCTTTGCTACAAGTCATAAAAACCTATCATGAACTGGTCTTTTGTTGAGGACGGCAAATACGGCCCGTCCGAGAATATGGACAAGGATCTGGACCTGTTCAGGTCTTGCAATATGCCTACGGCCCGTTTTTACGGATGGGACAGTGATTGTATAACTCTCGGATATTCGCAAACCGTTTTGGACGAAATAGATGTTGCAGAATCTTTAGCTCAAAATGTGAGATTTTCCAAGAGGCCTACAGGGGGAGGGCTTGTATTCCATTCAAATGGCGATTTTACTTTTTCTTTTGTATTTTCGGTGGACAGGTCTTTAAATACATTCAAGAACGCTTATGATAATACATCCGGAATAGTTAAGACCGTACTGAGAAAGATCGGTATAGAGCCGGATACTGAAGCGGCATTGCCTCTTGATCCTGAAGATCTTAACAGTAACATATGTTTTTCGCGAGCGATGGCCCACGAGATAACCGTTTCCGGGAAAAAGATAGCCGGGATCGCGCAGAAAAGCACAAGGGACAGGGTGTTGCAGCAGGGGACTATAAGCGTTTCAAGGGCCGATGACAGGTTGTTCAAGGTGCTGTCAAAACCTTTTGATGTTGATAAATACCGCCAAAGATCGGTTTGTATCAAAGAGATAACAGGCGAAAAGGCCTCTCTCAAAGAATTATCTTTGCTCTTCAAACAAAGTATGGTATAAATAAACTATGTCAAAAGCGTTGTTCTATGAAAAACTTGATCACGGCAGGGTGAAATGCACCCTCTGTCCTCATTTTTGTGTTATCCCTGAAGGCAAGGCTGGATTTTGCGGGGTTCGGACCAATAAGGACGGGGAATTGGAATCCCTGGTGTACGGAAAGGTCTCTGCTGCGGCCGTTGATCCGATAGAAAAAAAACCTCTTTTCCATTTCAAGCCTTCAAGCCTGGTGTTCTCGCTCGGGACCCTGGGATGCAACATGCACTGCGGCCACTGCCAGAACTGGGAGATATCCCATGTCATACTGGCCGAGAACTTTAAAGAAGGCAAGGTCTACGAGATACCTAAAGAGAAACCTACGGAATATATATCCCCTGAACGTGCCGTAGAAATGGCCATACAATATGACTGCCAGGGGATCGCCTGGACATACAACGAGCCGACCGTCTGGTTTGAATATACTTTGGACTGTGCCCGTCTTGCAAAAGAAAAAGGACTTTACACCGTATATGTGACGAACGGCTATATAAATCCTGAGCCTCTTGATATGATAGGACCTTATCTTGACGCTTACAGGGTGGACCTTAAAGGGTTTTCAAAAGAGTTCTATAAGAAGGTCGCAAAAGTCCCGGACTTTAAGCCTGTTTTGGATTCCGCAATAAGGGCAAAAGAAAAATGGGGGATGCATGTCGAGATCGTGACGAATATCATCCCTACTATGAACGATGACGACGAGCAGTTGAACGCTATATCCAGCTGGATAAAAGAGAACCTTGGAGAGAACACCCCGTGGCATGTTACCAGATTCACCCCTTGTCTTGAATACTCCAAACTTCCGGTGACCCCGGAAGATACTCTTGAGAAAGCCTATGAGATAGGCAAGAAGAACGGCCTCAAATACGTCTATGTCGGAAATGTCTTCGGGCACCAGCTGGAAAATACTTATTGTCCTAAATGCGGGAACCTGATCATAGAGCGGGAAGGGTTTGATGTGGTAGGATTTAATATCGAGAACGGGAAATGCATTTATTGTTTGTCGGACGTCGACGCGGTGTTTTGACCGGAGGTATTCCCCTTCAGTATTTTTCTTAAATTATCGAACTGCGAATCAACTTGTTTTGTCACCTGTTCATAGTCATCATTAATGGCCTTTTTTACGATCCTATTCG
>JAKLHX010000151.1 GCA_022709925.1 Candidatus Margulisiibacteriota bacterium | reverse complement strand
GATCAGCTTGCTGTCCGTGCTTTGTATGACCCGAATATGAGGAGAGCTTTGCTTGACCGCATTTCACCCCTTGATAGGCCGGTTACAAATGTCATGGGATCAATAGATCATTATCTTGGGCCAAGAGGTTGCGAAACACGCTATACGTATGTTCCTGAAGGGGTGATGATAAGACGCTTGTATGGAGGTCTCGGCAATATTGTAGGGAAGGGGATCCTTGAGTACGAGAGGGTCCACAGGGACCGGAGAGGCCATTTTTTTGACCTTTATCTGGATTACGGTCTGCCAAAAAATGAGGATGATGCCGTATTGTGCGTTTCGCATTTTACTGCCAACCGTTGGGCTGCGGAAAGAAGGCTGAAAATAGTGGAGGATGTGGAAGCTGTTGATATGCCTTATGTGGATACTGCAATGCGGGTCTATTCTCATAATCGTTATGACAATGATGTGGTCCCTGATATCCCTATAACTGACATAGATATGATCGCGGTCACTGCCCGGTCTCAGGATGAGCTTGAAGGATTGGCGGCGACCGCTCCTTCATATCTGAAGGAGGCAGTAATGAGCAGGCTGTTCCCTGTCCCGGCGCTTCCGTCACAAAATGGCATTAATATACTGTCTTGTGCCGGTTCTGCTCTTTCCGCAATGGGATGTGCTGCTATGCGGCAAGGAAACCTCGTCAAGGACCCGTCAATCGTGTTTTTCTGGGAGATGCAGAAAATCTCCGTTTTTCCGGATGATGAAGATATGGGAGCATTCGCTAAGAGCATTAAAGCCATCCGGGACGTGCTGGCGGCCGATCCGCAGCTGTGGGGGAAGACAGGAGAAGGGTATTTTGATCCTTTGGGGATAATAAATTATATGATCCGGAGCGGAAAACTATCTGTTAGCGAATAATATTTTATGTAAAAATAGCGGTTTTGTGAAATTTTTCCGTAAATCAGACGATATAAGTTTGTAAATCTTTATTAGAAAGGGTCCGTTAATGCCAAGCAGCATCCGTTCTTCTCAAATGCCTCACAATATGAAAGCGATCGAAGCGTTCAGGAACCCGAGGCCTCTTGAAATGAATCAGGGCCAAAGACAGCTTTTGAGGACCATCGCCTCTCTTCCGGAGTTCAGGGCCAACAGCGTTTCTCCGGAGACTATCGCTGAACATGTTCTGTCAACGAACGAAGGCGAAAGGTACTTTAGCCAGGGGAAAGCTCCTCTTGCTTTCATGCTGGACGGCAGTATCGCCGGATTGATAGGCGTCAAAAAAACTCCGCTGTATTATACGGTGACCGCGCAGGGCGAAGGCGCTGTGAACGAGCGGGTCGTAAGGGTGTCTACCGATCTTGCCGCGGGAATGGTAAAAAAATCTCCTGTTGCCGAAGTGTTTTTTGACGGAGGCAAGCTGGTCGCGAGCCGCGAGGGCGACAGCTTTATCGCTTCTACCTGCGTTTTCGGGGACAGGGATCTTTTCCTGAACGGCGATGTCGTGGCCAAAGGCGGGGACAGGATACTTGTAAAAGATGTTGATAAAGACGTTCTCGGCGGTTCTGTTATGGATATGGTGGATGCTTACATAAGAGCCGGAATAGACCTTGGTACCGTGGGGGTCAGCAGGATGGAAGGTCCGGATATGTGCCCGATAGATGTCGCAAAGGTGATGGAGCGAATAGACGAGCTGGGGATGCAGGCTTCGCGGGATATCGGCTATGAACTTCTGCCTCTGACCACGAGCGGATCTCCGGAAAAAGGATATTTCTCGCACAATGATTGGAGGATCACTTCCTACGGAGGCCTTGAATGTCTCAGCGCTCTTCTCGAAGATTTTGAAACGATGAGGCATTTCGGAATAGATACCAACAGCAGAAAGACCATGCTTGTAAGGGGCTTCGGAGAGGTCGGCGCTAATATCGCCAGATTGTTGAAAGAAATCGGCCGTTACGGCAAATACAGGATTTCAATAAGCGGGATATCCGACAGGTACTCGGGCTTTTATGGATGGACGGGGCTTGATGCTGATATGTTGTGCGATATCGCTCAGGAAAAAGACGACGTGCTTTCCGCAGGCGCCGGCAGCTCCTATTTTTTAAGGGACAGCAGATTTGCGGGAAGATTATCGACAGTCTCTCTTGCCGATGTTGACGGGCTTTTATTCCAGTCGGCAGATATACTCATGCCTTGCGGTCCGGGGTATTCCATTCAGGATGCCGAACAGGCGGCGCGGCTCAAGGTGGGCATATATATGCCGCTTGAGAACGCTTCTTTGGGTACGAACAGAGCTTCAAGGGATGATGTCAGAGCAATAGAGAAAGAAATGCTTTCAAGAAAGATCTGCGCGGTATCGGACTGGTGGCTGAATTTCGGCGGTATTGCCGGGTCGAAAGAAGAGATACTTCACAGAATGATGGGGGGAGGTCTTGAAGTTCTTTCGGACCCGAACACAAAACAATGGCTCCGCGAACACGTGCTGGAAGGGGATGTCAGCGATGTCGCATGGGCAAATATGTTCTGGCTGCTGCATCTTTGGAAAAAGGACGGGTTCAGGACCCCGATGAGCGATATCATGGAGCCCCGTGTCGACCGGATACTTGAAGAGAGAAAGAATATCCTTCTCGGCTGGTCCCGCGAAAAAGATCATCTCGGGAATTTAATGAGAATGGACAGTGCGACTACA
>JAKLHX010000150.1 GCA_022709925.1 Candidatus Margulisiibacteriota bacterium | reverse complement strand
AGAGGCAGTGGCCCTGTCGCGGGGATTAACTATTTTTGCGGTCGTGTCGCCCACAAGCAAAAGAACGTTCCTGGCGGTGCCTGAAGAGACCATCATATTGGCCATCCACAGCCCGTAGACATAACCGGAACAGCCAAGGTTCACATCAAAGGCTGCGCATTCCTTGGAAAGCCCCATTTTCCCGTGAAGACAGGCCGCGGTAAAAGGCTGAGAATAATAATCCGGGGTCTGGGAAACGAATATCAATCCGTCCACTTCAGACCGATCCATCTTCAGGCCTTTAAGCAACGTATCCGCCGCGTCCTGGCACAGATCGGCAGTGGTGGTATTCTCATCGCTGACATACCTTGTATTAAGACCGATCGTCTTCTTGATCCTTTCGATCTGCTTGGCGTCGCCACCGAAAAGCTCCACCTCATCATCGATGCATTTCTTTATGCCCGGGATGACCGTAACGATACCGCTTATCTTTGTATTGGTGAATTTCGCTTTTGCCATTATTTTTCCACGAGCTCCACAAGCCCCAGAACCCTGCTGAAAAGCCATGCGATCTTTTTACCGCCGAAGGCGACCGCCGGGACCGGTCCGGAAACCAAATGGAACCCCTTGCTCCTCGACCCCTTTATAGACGCATTTATATCATCGACCCTGAAGCACACATGATAGAGACTTTGATTGTTCTTTAGCAGACGCGTGACGGGGGAATCTTCACAAGCAGGCTCTACCAGCTCGAACCTGACCCCTGCGGAATCAAAAAATGACACACACACCTTTTGGATATCGTCCTTCGTTTTTTCATTCCCGCCGACAATATCTTCTATGGACCTTACGGCTATCCCTATATGATCGAACTGCGTTCCTTCTCCAAAAAGATCCAATTCCATAAAATTATTATCCGATCACTTCAATATTATCCGGAGCAGGGAAAGAGCCTTTTAGATCGAGGACAAAGGTCTTTTCATCTCTCATTTTGAAAGATCTTACCCCGGAAAAATAATTATAACACGGCTTGTTTTTAGGGGTCTCCAGATACTCTGCGGACAATCTTAGGGCTTTGGCGGACCTTGAATATTCCGCGGCCTTATGGAGCATGACATCCTCCACATGGCGTCCCATGACCCTGCAACTAAGTACAAAATCGACTATCTTTGCGTCTTCCCCGACAGACTCGATGCTCAATATACCCGTAAGACCAGAATCTCCCAGCCTGTCCGATACCGAGAACACCCACATTTTCCGTCCGGCACCTTTGACCCATTCTTCGATCTCCTGCTGTGACATACGCCTCGTGGATAAATTCATCTGGTTCGTCTTATTAAGGAGCTGTACGGTCCTTTGGACGTTCGCTCCGCCGAATTCTTCTATTCTAACCTTTAATCCGAGGTTTTTTAGCCATTCTTCAAGCGAAGGGGCCGTTCTTTTCAGGTCCTCTCTCTGTTTTCTAAGCAGGTAATCATCGGACCTCAAGAGGTCTTCTTTGCTAATAACAGGCGCATCAAAGCAATTAAGGGACATAAGCTCCTGTTTATAAAGCATCTTATCATCCGGCCATTCCGGAACAAGCACTTCCGGCAAAGCCGCCCGCACCCTGTCCCGTTCGGCTGGGTTGTCATCGATAAAAACCACAGATTGCAGCCCGAGGTTCAGCTCGGAAACAAGTTCGGAGATGTTCTTGGCCTTATCATCCCAGTTTATCCTCCATCCTGACAGGTCGGCCTTCTTTATCCGCATCTCAGGATGTTTCTCTATCGCTTCCAAAGCCACCTGCTCCTCATTTTTGCTGACGACCGCCAGTAACACGCCCCTGTTCTTCAAAGCAAGGAGGGCTTTCTGAAAATCGACAAAAGACTCGCCCTCTCCGTCATGCCCGCCGAGCACTATGTTCTCCCAGCCGACATCTCCGACTATTCCGCCCCATAAAGTATCGTCAAGGTCAAGTATTATTAGCTTTCTAGAGCCGCCAAACAGGGAAACAACGGCTGATTTGAGGTCATGCACTGCGGCTTTAAAGACCTCGCTGCCAAAAGCGATCTTTCCCATATACCACAACTTAGGGTTATATGCTTTTTTAACTCCGGCAGCATTCACCCATTTCTGGGCATCAAAGATATATATATTGCTTGCCTCGCTCAAACGCTTGCTTAATCTCAGGTTCATCTGCATAAGGATATCTGACAGGCCGCTGTTATGCCTCATGTCCGTTAATGCGCTCCCTCTAGTTCCGGAAAGGAAAAGCCACGTAGGATGGAACATATATTTTACGCGTCTAGAAGCTGAAAGCGCCATCTCGCAGTAGCGGTCCACATCTTCCAACACATCGTTTATATCGGCACTGCCGAGATCGATCGCTTTGCCAAAAGACGCGGACATCTTCTCCGGCATGGTCCATACAAAAGCGATATCCGGATTTCTTTTCCAGCAGTCCATGTCGGCATCCATCAATACCCTTTCCACCTGGTCGAAAGGCGCGTCAATAACGTTAATAGCCGGATATCCAGGATCATTATTCAGGAGCCCTGAAAATGTACCGGAATTAAAATCCGAGACCAATATACAATTTTGCCTGCTTTTCATCGAACCGCTTCTTCTTTCGAGAGCCTTTTTACCGACGGGATGAGTCCCATAAGAGCCCAAAAATACATACTGTTAGGGAATGTCTCCCAAACACTGCCTG